>CAIKAA010000550.1 GCA_903825275.1 uncultured Fibrobacterota bacterium
GAACGAAACCCGGTGTGTTGACCACTGTATTCACCAGGGTCACGGAAGCCGCCAGCCCCAGTGCCCGACCATTCAAGGTGGTGACCGCCGTGTTGCCTGCTGTCGAAAACGTCGCACCCGCATTGGCGAGGATCGTTCCTGCCATGCTGCCGCCGCCGGCAGCGTTGATGGTCGCCGCCGTCCCGACCTGCCAAAAAATATTTTTCGGGTTCGCCCCATTGACCAAGACCACGTTTCGGGAGGCGCTTGGTTCACCTACCGTCAGCGAACTGGTCATTTGGAAGACCCAGACCGCGTTGGTGTCTCCGTTTGCGTCCAGCGTCAAATCCGAGCCAGATAGCAAAAAGACTCCCGTTCCCGACTTGTAGACCCCGGGGGCGAGGTTGAGCCCACCAAGCTGACCAACTCCAGGATCCGTTCCGCCAGGAATCGCGGCCAACAAATTGAAAGCGTTTTGCGCATCGACAGCAACGGTTTGCGCCAAGGCGAAATCGGCAGGAGTCCCTTGGGGAGCTGCGGTGATCGCCAAACCGTTCACGATGCCGACATTCAGAGGAGTTTCGGTATAGGTGAGGGTTGGGCTGTGGAAGCCGGTAATCAGCGTCGACGCGCCCGTGGTTCCAATGTTTCCATTGATCACGGTGTTCACACCTTGGTTGGTGACTCCCGCAGCGCCGCCGAAGACTCCAAAGGGTGCGGCGGCTCCCAAGGACGGAACATCGGATTGGGCGATTCGATGCAGGGTATTGGGATTCGAACTGGATAGGTTTTGGGAAACCGGCGAATCACAGGCCCCCAGCAAGGCACCCAAGGCAAGCAGGCTCGCCGAGGAGAGGCAAATCTTGGTGATTGTTTTCATAATTGTTGCTCCAAATGCATATGGTTCCGCGGAATCCCGGAGATTTCCGAAAACCGCTCTCAAAGCTCGACGTTGCCCCATCGCTCATGTCGCAGGGAATTTTCCTGGATTCCTGCACAGGGGGACATTTCCGCTCCCTTGGCCTCAGCAGGTTCATCTGCTTGCCCTGCTAGGAACATACACTCCACTTAATTAAATTGATCAAAGTATTTCTAATATTTTAAGACGATCTCCAGAATTCTCACTGAAAATCAGACGGTTTTCCGAACCGCGCAACCAAGGGGAGACACCGTTTGTCCACAAAATAATGGGGGATTTCGTCCGTATTTATCGACTTTTAGGCAAAATCGGGGTCGATAACCACCGAATCGACTTGGATCCCGAGGCACGGGGCCTAAGGCTGTTTCAAGGGACCAACAAAATTTTTGAATTTTTCATTAAATCGTTAATGAAAATGTCAATTTTTAAGGTATACTGGCGAATGAAGAAAGAAGGGGGCAGCGAATGAAGGTCCTAGTCGTGGAAGACGAACCTAAAATTTCCGAATTTCTACGGTCCGGCTTGACGGGAGATGGTTTCCTCGTGACCATCGCCACTACGGGAGAAGAAGCCAAACGCCTAGCCAAGTCGGATTCCTTCGCCGCCTACATTCTGGACATCATGCTGCCAGATTTTGACGGGATCGAATTGTGCCGGAAATTCCGCGACGACGGCATCACGGTTCCCATCCTGATGCTCACCGCCAAAGACGCTCTGCACGACAAAGTCAAAGGGCTGTCGGCGGGTGCGGACGATTACCTGACCAAGCCGTTCGAGTACGAAGAACTGGTGGCGCGGTTGCGGGCACTGATTCGCAAGACCCAAGGTTATCCACGTTCCACGATCCAGGTCGGCGATCTGGTCATCGAACCCAACCAGAAGACGGTCCAGCGAGGGACCACCTCACTCGAGCTTTCCAAAAAGGAATACCAGCTTTTAGAGTATTTGGCTCGCCACCACAATCGACTGGTCACCCGTGAAATGATTGCCAAAACTGTTTGGAACTGCGACACCACCACCTACACGAACATCATCGATGTTTTCATCAACTACCTCCGCAAAAAGATCGACAAGGAAAACCCGATCAAATTGATTCACACCGTTCGCGGCAAAGGGTTTCTGTTGAGCGAATCCCCCCCTGGATCGGAGAGTTAGGCATGGCCAAGCAATCTTCCATCAAGTCCAACCTGATCGTGGTATCGGTCGGAATCTCTTCGGCGCTCATGTTCATCCTTTATCTGGTGTCGGCGATCTGGTACAACGCCAACCAGCGCCACCAAATGGATGTCTTCCTGCACACCGAGGGAGTGGAAATTGCGAGTCTTCTTTCCACCTTCATCACCCACGAGAAGTCGGGAATTCTCCACGAAAAAGGCCTTTTGGTGGACCCCAATTTCACCCGGCTGATGGAAGCCTACATGGTCCAACGAAACCACAAACCCCTTGCATATCCAACCACCCTGGTGATTGCCGATTCGTTAGGACATTTTGTGTCGTCGACCGACGAAGCCTTGCACATCAATCCGGGATTTTTGGCGACCAAGTTTCCCAATAGCTACGACCAAAAGTTGATTGGAAAAGACGCCAATCTGTTTTCGGTGAATTATGAGAAAGCCGACTACCGGGTGCTGGAAACGCCCATCGAGTTGGACGGACGAATGGTGGGGACCGTGCGCCTGGCCTGCCTACTCAAACAAGCCACCAGCACATCCTTCCACTTCATCTTGATGATGGGAATCTTCTTTCTGATTTCGGTGTTGATCAACGCGGTGAGCGCGATCTTTTTGATGACACGAATTCTGAAACCTGTGGGCAAGATGAGCGCCACCATGACCCGCATTTCCGAAGGCAAACTGAACACCCGCCTGGAGCTTTTGGCTGGCAACGACGAATTCAGCACCCTGGCGACCACCTTCAACACCGCATTGAACCAGATCGAGACCGCTTCGCGCTTCCAGGACCAGCTGGTGAGCGATCTATCCCACCAGTTGCGCACGCCTCTGACCTCTATGCGGGGCATGGTGGAGGTGGCGTTGCTCAAAGTCCACACCAACGAGGAGTACCGTTCGATCCTGGAGAGCAACATGGCGGAAATCGACCGCATCACCTCGCTGGTGAACACCATGTTGTCGTTGGCCAAGTTGGATGGACACGACGAACGATTGCAGTACCAGCGATGCGATTTGGTGGGATTGCTGGACGAAACCATTCGTGAGCTCGAGCCCCTTTGGGACGCCAAAGCCATCCATTTTCTCTACCGTATTTTCCAAAACCAGGATATGGTCGAGTACCAGGCCACCAACACGGCGGTCCCGCAAGTTCCCGTGCGCATTTCCAGCTTGTTCATTGTTGAGCTCGACCTTTTTCGGTTCAAACAGGCCGTGATCAACATCCTCGACAACGCTTACAAATACTCGCCGCACGGTGGCCAGATCACCATCGAATTGTATTCGGAAATCGTCGGAGAACCGGGATTTTGCGGATTCGTGGTCATGAACAACGGTCCCGCCATCGCGACCGCGACCCTTCCCCATATGTTCACCCGCTTTTTCCAAAACGATATCCTGCACCGCCAAGCCAAAGACAGCCTGTCGGAATCTGTTTCCGAAAACCCCCGGGGATTCGGCCTTGGGTTGAGCATCTGCCGTCGGATCGTCCACATGCACCAAGGGAAGATCCGGGCCTTCAATCCGGTGACCGGCGGAGCCGCCTTCGAAATCTTGATCCCCACCATCCACCGCACGCCAATCGCCGAGGGAGAATAAGGGCTAACTCGGAGCGAAGAATCCAGAAAGAGGCCAGCTCCGAGACCGTTTTGGATTTTGGGAATTTTTCGAGCCTAAAAAATGGGTGTCGGATTTCCGGCAGGCGTGTCCCTTCGAATCTCAGGACGGGCTTGTCGAAAGCCGGGATTGTGATTCACGCGGTCTTGTTTCGTCAAATTCCGACGATAAAATCGGTTTTGGGATACGGCGACGTCCTCTGATTTGGCTTTACTGCGCCACCAGCAATTGTCCCCGTCGAGCTCCCGAGACACCGCGCCAAACGTACCAATAGACTCCGGGGCGGACCAAGTGCCCCGAGCCGTTGCGAACATCCCAAACGATTTCGGTTTGACCAGAAATCGCCTGAAGGGAACGGATGGCGGTTCCATCGGCGGCCAAAATATCGAGGGACTCTCCCCCACCGGACCCGGACAACGGGAAATGGACGGGCTCGCCACCACGCGACGGATTGGGTCGAGGCTGAAAGACAATCGCCACCGGGTTGTCGGTGCCACTCGAGGCAAGGATTCGAAGCGGAACAGACAGGTCTAGGTCACCCAGGGTGATCGCCGTTGTGGAGCCCGTGAGGGTGGAGCTCGCTCGCTTCCAGACGCCGTCGCCCGTTCCTGTCCAAACCGATCCCAACCCAAACGGAACGCTCAGGACCGCGCCGCGCAAGGACAAGATCCGGTCTGCATCCTCGAGAACCAAGGCGTGACCACCCGTCCCACCGGCCACGGATCCCGCAAAGGGATCTTCCGAGGAAACCGGACTCCAAATGTCGACGTGCAAGAGTGGCGTGCAAGTCGTGTCGATTCGTGGTGTCCCAGTCAAAACCGATCCACCCGATGCACTCCAACGAAAGTTCTGGTTGGCGTGAACCGGAGTCCGAAGCGGTGCCGGTTCGACCCAGAACCACGATTTCGATCCTTCGCTGGTCGCCACCGCGCGCAAGGCGGAAAGCGGCCCGGGATTGGAATAGGCCCAAACATCTTGCCGGGTGTTGGAGGCATCCTGTCGGATCGATCCTCGCAGACGTTCAGAACCCGATTGGGTCCCTCTTTTCCAAGCGTGGGCGAGATTGGCGCCTGCGTCGGGAATCCATTCCACCAACCGATCCGTCTCATTTCCCGTGGTATCAATCCACTCCTGGATCTCGCTGGCGTCCAGCGAAATCTGCTTTGGAGAGGCGGAAGCAAAAATCGTCTCGGACAATGTGGAGAAGGAGTTCGCATCGGAGAACGAGAAAAAGCCAGGTTCAAGCCAGTTGGACCGTCTGCCGCTCAGGCCCAATCGAAGGGCGTACCTCGCGAGAGTCGTGTCGAACGACCAGCCCGCCGCCGCGATCACCGACCGAAGGGTTTTGCCAACGCTCTGATTTGGATTGCGTTGGCGTTGGGCCCAGAGCGTGCGAAGGATGTCGGTGCCCAAATCTCCCATGATCTGGTTCACATACCAAGCGTGGGGATAGGCCGAGGAGGCAGTTGCGTTCAAAAGAGGGGTCAGGCTGCCAACATTCTTGAGTTGCTTCGCCTCGAAATAGAGGTAGTCCTTCTCTTGGGGAACAACGATTTTCTCCATCGTCACCGCCGAGGCCTCGAACAAAAAATGGCTCACCGAGGTTTCGTAGTTGAATTGCACCGCATGGAACTCCTCGTGCGAAGCCGTGGCTTGCAGGACGACATTCCAGTCCGTCGCGTAGCTCACATTCAAAAATGCGCCATCCAAATCACGGGTGTCGTTCCAGCCACCGAAAAGCGCGAGGTTCGCAGCCAACAACATTGCTGACGAACCGTCGTTGGAGGGGTAAGTGAGTCCGAAATATTTGTCGTTGGAGCTGCCCAAAACATTCGCGATATTGCAAAATTCCACGGGGACTTTTCCCACCGGAGTCGGTTCTCCCCAAACATGTCCTTGCCCCACCGATTTCGGCGGGAGATACCCCAACGTGTCCACATAAAGGTGCCAGGCCTTTTCCAAACCCGTAGCTCCGGCCCGCACCAATCCGGGCACAGAATCCCCACTGGCGACGGCCCGTGCCGAAACTCCCTGGATGGCATCTGAACCCGCATTCGCCCACCAGATCATGAAGTGATCGGTCTCTAGATGAGAAAGGCTTGAGGCTTGGCTTCGGGCCGCGATCTGGGTCGGACTGCGTGACGAGCTGGGCGGTGGTGGACCAATTTTCCAGCCGTGGGTGACCAAATATTCCAATCCACACCGGTGCAGGTCCGCTCTCGCGGGTCCAGTGGCACCCAGCAAAAGGGCCATTGCCGCCAAACCCCATCGGGAGGTGGATTTTTGACAACGCCGAAGGGTGTTCCGGCGAATATTGTTGGCTATAAGTTCAATCATCGGTCACTTTGTCCCGCAGCCTCCCCAAGAAGCACACATGGTTTGGGCAATTTTTAGCGAAAGGTCCCGCGCCAATTCCGCGGGGTCTTCCTGGGCAGCGGTCTCGGCGTAATTGGTCGCCCCCAACCCCTGTCCATCCACAGCCACCACATCGAAGCGAAGCTCCACCCGGGTGCTGGGCCCAAACAACCACCCACGGCGATAATCGAGAATTTTCCCCACCAAGGCGACGTCGGCGCCAAGGCCTGCCGCAATTTTAGCCGCTTGGCCAAATGTGATGTCCTGATATCCCACCGTGGTGGTCACCAAACTATCCAAATTAACGAAGGAGACCAGGGAACAACCGCGACGGGTCAATTCCTTGGCGATGGCTTCGCGGACCACTTGGGGTGCATCGTCCAAAAATTCGCCGCCATTGTCGCGGTGACGTCCTTCCACCGGCAAGAACAAAGCAATCTGAACGGGTGACCACGCCTGGCGCATTCCCCTCATCCGAGGGGTTAGCGAAGGAGCGCACCCCATCAGGGCCCCCCATCCGACGAGGTAGATCGCGATTGCCGTACGGCTCATGTCCACAAAGTAGGCCTTTCCTGCCCCAATGCGCATCCAGAACCCAACTTCTCGATGGGATTGTGTACACGGCACAGGAACGATTGGGGGGGATCAACCTATCTTTCCCACCCTATGGCTTACTCGATCGTGATTGGACTCGAAGTCCACGCCCAGCTCTCGACCCGTACCAAGCTTTTTTGCGGCTGCGAACTGTCGTTTGGAGAAGAACCCAACCTGCACACCTGCCCGGTCTGTTTGGGAATGCCGGGCACCCTGCCGGTGCCCAATGCCAAGGCCGTGGAATATGCGATTCGGCTGGGGCTGGCGCTGGATTGCAAGATTGACCGCAACGCCTTGTTCACGCGCAAGAATTACTTCTACCCCGACCTTCCCAAAGGCTACCAGATCACCCAGACCGGTGGCATGCCGATCTACGACCGTCCCATCTGCGTGAACGGCAAGTTGCACCTCAAGGACGGCGCGATCGACAAGGAAATCTCGATCGTGCGCATCCACATGGAAGAGGATGCCGGCAAGCTTTTGCACGACCGCGGGGCTGATTCCCTGTTCGATGCCAATCGCTGCGGCACGCCGCTTTGCGAAATCGTGACCGGTCCCGACATGCGGTCCATCCCCGAAGCGATCCTCTACCTGCAGCGCTTGAAGCAGATCGTGGAATACCTTGGCGTGTGCGATGGCAACATGGAAGAAGGCAGCTTCCGCTGCGACGCCAACATCAGTCTTCGTAAAGACGAAAACTCTCCGTTGGGCATCCGCGCCGAGTTGAAGAACATGAACAGCTTCTCGAACATCGAAAAGGCCCTCCAGCACGAGATCATGCGCCAGGCCGAAATTTTGGACAACGGCGGACACATCGTCCAAGAGAC
>CAIKAA010000551.1 GCA_903825275.1 uncultured Fibrobacterota bacterium
GACTCGCGAGTCGCCCCTAGGTTGGCCAGATCAATCAATATGAACCTTGGTTTCAACCACATAATCTTTGCGGGCGTAGGTGTATTTGAATACAATCCGGGAGAAATTTTTTCCATTACATTTTTTAAAACGCAAATAAATAGGTATTTCAATTCCCTTCTCATAAATTGAATTCTCATTTGGGCTATCAACACGACTAAATTCTGCTGTATCCCCAGCGTCCGTTATAAACAAGCTTTCGCGATCGAAATGAAACTTGCCCTTTTCTCCAGGAATGAAGTATCCACTGAGAAGAATCTCACTATAGATGCTTCGACCTGCCGTTTCAATCTTCAGCGTATTGATCGAAGTGTTCGAGGCGGTAGCGGCTGTCGCCAAGGCCGTTGCGATCGGGCCTGGGGCGAAGGCAAGCGACGGGGCGGGAATCAGGATGGTTTGCGCCAGGGCTTGGGTCGAGGAGGATTTGGGGAATTCCACTTTGTTCATTTTAAGGACTTTGGCGGTGCTTACGTCGATGGTGCGGACCATCGCCACGTAATTGTCGCCCAATTGGTAGTATTGGCCGGTGATGATGCGGGTGGCTCCCAAAAACTTTCCCAGCGAGGCGATGGTCGATTCATCGATGGCCCCGGTGGCCTGAAGGCCGTGTTCCTTCAAAACCTTTTTGAGCTGTCCGCGTTCGACCAGCGAAAAGCCCGAATCCGAAGCGTACCGCAGCGAGAGTTCATCGCCGATATAATTGGAGAGCGAGGTGATTTCCTCGCGTTCGTTGGCAATGTCCAAAACCGCATAGCTTCCCGTGGAACTGGGATTCGCCTGGGGCGCAAGGTTGAGCAGCAAGGCAAGGACGGCGGAGGCTATCATGAACAGGTCCTCAATGTGGGGTTCGATGGGTGGGGGAGGTAGCCGTAGGGATCGGGCATGGTTGGCACCAAAGGTGCCCCGCAGCTCATTTCAAACAAATGCGGTCGACAGGCTCACCACAAGTGCCCGATCCTTACGGCAATTGACAAAACGGTTCGTTACGCGGCGCCCAACGCGATCCCGATGAAGTCGTCGGCTTTGAGTGCTGCGCCGCCGATCAGGCCGCCGTCGATGTCTTTTTGGGCCAGAAGGCCCTTGGCGTTGTCGGGCTTCATGGAGCCGCCGTATTGGATGGGGATGATTTCGGCGACTTCGGATCCGTACAGATCGGTCATGATCTTGCGGATGAAGGCTTGGCTTTCTTGGGCCTGTTCCACGGTGGCGACCTTGCCGGTGCCAATGGCCCAGACCGGTTCATAGGCGATCACGGTCTTGGCGGCGTCGGCTGCGGAAATTCCCGTGTAGGCGCCCTTGAGCTGGCGCTCGTTGACTTCGTCGGTCTTGCCCGCTTCGCGCTCGGCCAACAGCTCACCCACGCACACGATGGGGATCAAATTGTGCTTCAAGGCCTGGATGGTCTTCTTGTTGACGGTTTCGTCGGTTTCGCCAAAAAACTGGCGCTGTTCGGAGTGGCCCAAGATCACGTACTTGACCCCTGCCGAAACCAGCATGGCCGCCGAAATCTTGCCGGTAAACGCGCCACTTTCTTCCCAATGCATGTCCTGGGCGCCCAGCGCGACGCGAGTGCCCGCAACAATTTTGGCCACTTCGGTCAAGCACACGTAGGTGGGGGAGACGACGAGGTCGACACTAGCGGGAGCCTGCTCGGCCTTGGCCACCACGGCCTTGGCCAATTCCACCGCCTCGGAAACGGTTTTGTTCATCTTCCAGTTGCCGGCGATCACGATGCGACGTGTCATGCGAGTGCTCCTTAAGACCCAAGGGGTCGGTGTTTGAAGGTTTGGGACGAACGCCAAAGATACCTATGCCTGGATCGTCTGAGAGGGTTCCGTTGTGGTCACAAGTGAGGATGGAAAGGTTCCCGGGTCGGGTTCCGAGAAGGAAAAGCTTGCCCGCCCACCGCGCCATGGAAATGCCTCATGGGGAAACAAGGGAGGCGGGGATCGAAAAGGGCCGTCGATCGGCCACGCGCCACCTGCAAGTTTAAAATGGAAAGGTTCGGGAAGGGTTGTGGGAAGGTGAGAATCGTAGCTCACTATGGATCGGATCCAAATATTACATGGCCAGTTAACCAAACATAAGCTGTCGGGAGTTTGGAAAATTCTTGACTTAGGCCTTTTCTTGCTTTAGCTTCAGTCTACTCGCTTTCAGCAGATAGAAGCTGATTGGGAGTATCAATGCCCCAATTGTTTGCTTTGTATTTGATGGGGCAAATAATAATTCATCCTATCGAAAGGAAAATATGCGATACATCAGCATTTCGCTTTTGTGCGTTTCTGCCCTATTGATGTCGGGGCGAGCCCAAGCGGCAGCAACAAAGGTGGTGGACAATGGCCCGGATGGCGGTAAAAAAATCATCGCCATTCTGGGTGACGGATACGGTACAGCCCAGCAGACACGCTTCAATACAGATGTCGATAACCTGTTGGTCAACGGTGTCTTTGGTCACGACTTTTTCAAGGAAAACAACAATGCTTTCAATGTTTACCGAGTCAATCTGGTTTCGGTAGACACCACGGTAAGCACTCGGGTGTACAATGAAAAGGGGACCCCATCGGATGCCAGCGATGATGTCATCGTCAGCACCACGATGAAAAATACCGCCCTGAAATACATCTATTCAGGGTCGTGGGCGCATTGTTGGGTAGAAGAATCCGCGACCTCCAACACTTTGGTCAATGCGGCGGTGACCGCCAATGTTCCCAATGCCCAATATGTGGTCATTCTTCTGAATAAGGATGCGTTTGGGGGATGTGCGGGGGGCAATCGCCAAGTCATGCCAAGGGGAATTGATTGGACCGTGATGGCCCATGAGTTCGGACACTCGGTCGGAGGTCTTGCCGACGAATACGACCAGCCAAGCACCTATACAGGACTTCCCTACAACAAAGTGAATTGCTCCACCAACAAAACCGCCACCACGGTCCCGTGGAGGCGGTTTGTCAGTCCCTCCACACCCATGCCAACCACCTTGCTCGCTGGCATGGATGGCAATCGTTCGGTGGGGGCCTTCGAGGGATGCGATTACAAAAACAAGGGCGTTTTCCGTCCCGTCGACAATTGCCGGATGAGGGGCAATACACCAGATTATTGCCCTGTGTGTCGTACCCAAATGAAAAGGCTGCTTTACCCTGCCTTGGCGCAAAATTTCTCGAAATCGATCAATGGCGATTTCACGGGGGATGGAAGACAGGATGTGGTCCTCTACAACGGCAATGACCTTCGGCTTTACACAACCAGTGCTTACCCCTACACCTTGAATCTGACCGAGACATACAATAATGTGGTTCCTGCTGGTCCGGGTGGGGCGGTGTGGACTATTGGCGCCTCGGATCAATTCTTTACCGGTGACTTTGATGGCGACGGAAAAACGGACTTGTACGTCTTCAATGGGACCAACACCCTGGGAATGCTCAAGTCGACCGGAGCTGGTTTCCAATGCATCGCCAAGTATTCCAGCTATCTCGGAACATATGGGACGCGGTACACCCTCACCTCAGGCGACAAATTCCAAGTCGGCGACTTCAACGGCGACAAGAAGGCCGACCTGTTTATTTACAACTCCACCAGTTGGGCTGCGCCATGGGCATCCACCTTCTTGTCCAACGGAACCACGGTCAGTCTGTCCTCGATTCACGGTTCCACAATTGGCACCTGGACCCTCAAGCCACACGATCAAATTTTCCTGGCTGATTTCAATGGCGATGGAAAAACGGATCTGTACATCATGAACAATCAAGATTGGGGAGCCTCCAAGTACTTTGGCATGATCAAATCGACAGGACCAGATTTCGCCGTGGTCACCTATTACCTAAACAGCATGGCGTCCTATAGCTTGCTGGCCAATGACAAGGTCATGGTCGGGGATTTCAATGGCGATAAGATGGCGGACATTTATGTCGTCAACACCAATACATACGCCACCTTCCTCTACATGCTCAAATCCACGGGTACGGGATTGGCTTATGTCAATTCCTACAACAATAAATTGGGCACATCCTATTACTTGTCCACTTGGATTCTCGGACTGGCCGACAAGTATTTCGTCAGCGATGTGAACAAGGACGGCAAGGCGGACCTGTTTGCCTACAACACCTCCGTTGCGGGTGCAGAGCGACTGGGGGCTTTGACCACGACCGGCACCGGACTATCTGGCCAATTTGCGACCGACTGGGTTGGTGGATGGAATTTGGGGCCCGCCGACAGCCTTTCGGTGGCAAACTACGAGGGAGGAGTCGGCGCCGCCGATATCTTTATCCGGAACAACGAATGGTTTGGATTGATCCGCAAAACGACGGCGGGATTCTGGCTGGATCGCCTGTATTACCACTGGATTTACACGGCACTCTATGATTCGGCACCCTGGTCGGATGGCTTCCCCTAAACCTGGTCGCCATCATTGCTGAATGAATGGACTTACAACCAAAACCATTTTTGACACAAAGGAAATACCATGATCAGTTGGAAAAACGTCTTACACAAGTATCTCTCTGCCGCAATGGCATGCTCGGCGGTGGGCGCCTACGCCGCCACTCCAGATCCAATGGCCGACTCGCAGAAGCAAAAGGCAAATGTGTCGGCCCAAAAGGGTCCTACAAACACCGCTCCCAGTGCAGTGGCTGTTACGGCCACAACGTCGGCCATCGCCTCGGAGCGTTCCCATTTGTTGTGTACCTTCCGGATCAGTAAGTCGGGTGCGGCTACCTTGGTCCGCGCCGCAGAAGTTAAAGGCGAACCAATATTGCCTGAAGTTTCGGCGGGACCGCTCCTGTACGAGGTCAACAATGGGGCAGCTTTGGTCAGCACCGAGGGCCTACCAGACCCGTTTGAGATGCGTTCGACTCCGGGGCCAGTGGGCAGTGGGATCAAAGGCCATCACATCCAATCCACCCAGGAGGCAGAAGTGGTGGTTAAAATCCCCGGCTCAAAATTGTCCGATCTGAACTTGGGACAATTGTCGGTGACCTTTTACCAAAATGAAAGTGGTGAACAAACCGAAAAGTTGGACGCCGCTCAATTGCACAAATGGAAGGCTAGCTGGAAGCTTCGCCGCTTGAGCGAAGTTCCTGCTCAAGTCCTGGGCAGCCAAATCAAGCTCAAGGCCGTGGCACCCAATCCGTAAGCACTAGGCGATTCGATAGGCATGGGCCCTCCTGAAAAGGGGGGCCCTTTTTTGTGTTTTGTTATGAGGATCTCAAGGCGAAGGGCAAAAAAAAGGCCGAATCCGCGTCTGCGCATTCGGCCTTCCTTCCACCTCGATGGTGGCTCAACGGAGAGAGAGAGATTCGAACTCTCGGTACGTTTCCGTACACACACTTTCCAGGCGTGCGCCTTCGACCACTCGGCCATCTCTCCAACACTTTAGGGTCAGCAAAGTTAACATGCCCTTCCCAGAATGGAAGGGACAATCCTTAAGCTTCGAGCTTCTCGACTTCGATCCAGGCTGCTTCTTGTTCCTGGACCAACTTGGTTCGCTCGGCCAAGGCCTTTGACGAGTTTTCATACTCGTCAAAGAAGCCGGGGGATGCCATCTTGGCGTCCAAGTCGGTGATTTGGGCCTCAATCTTGGCCAACCGCTCTTCCAATTCCTCCAAACGCTTTTTCTTGTAGCGAGCCTCTTTTTGGAGATCTCGATCGATCGGCTTGTTGGCCGCTGACGCCGGAGCGCTCGCCGCCACGGGGACAGATTTGGCCTCGGGCTTTTTAGCCGCTGGGGTGGCTTTGGGGGCTTCGGATTGGCGACGCCGGGCATCGAAGTCGGCCAAGTGCGCCAAGCCGGGTGCCTCGCCATCGCCGGCAATGGCGAGGTATTCGTCATACGAGCCCGGCCAATCGACGACGCGTCCACCCCCGACCGCCAACACCCGTCCGGCCAGCTCGCGGGTGAACAAGCGGTCGTGGCTCACAAAGACCAGGGTGCCGGGCCACTGTCGCAAGGCTTCCACCATGGCTTCGCGGGTCGTCAGATCCAAGTGGTTGGTGGGTTCGTCCAAGAGCAAACAGTTGTTGGATCGCAAGAGCAACAGCCCTAGGCGAACGCGGGCCTTTTCACCTCCTGACAAAACCTTGTAAGGCTTGTCGGCGTCGTCTCCAGAAAACAATAGGGTGCCCAAAAGAGTCCGCACTTTGGTGCGAAGGGTGCCCCCGGGAGCGGCGTCGTACAAGATGTCGCCGATGGGACGATCCTGGTCGTATTCGGGCAAATCGTCGTATTGGGCAAACAAGCCAATTTCTGTCTTGTGGCCAATTCCCAATTCTCCAGAGGTGGGTGGGAATTTTTGCGAAAACAGGTGCAAGAGGGTGGACTTGCCCGCTCCATTGACCCCGACCAGAGCGACCTTTTCGCCACGGGAAATGGACAGTTCAACGCCCGACAAAACCTGGTGGTCGCCATAGGCTTTGCCCACATTGCGCAAGATGAACGGATAAGCCCCGCCATCGGGGGGAGTGGGAAAGCGGAGCGAAACCTTGTCGACTTCAGGAGGCAGCTCAATCCGCTCGACCTTGGCCAATTGCTTCTGGCGGCTCATGGCCACCGAGCTCTTGCTCGAGGTGGCCTTGAAGCGCGCAATGAAACGCTCGGCTTGGGCGATGTCGTTCTGTTGGCGGTCGTAAGAATTTTTGAGGGTTTCGAGCCAAAGCGATTTCTCGGCCCGGAACTTGACGTAAGGGACCGGCCAGGTACGGGCCCGTCCCAATTCCAGTTCCACGATGCGATGGGCCAGATTGTCGACAAAGGACCGGTCGTGGGTGATCAGAAGCACACTGGCCGGCATGGCCTTGATGTGGTTTTCCAGCCAAAGGATCGATTCCAAATCCAGGTGGTTGGTGGGCTCGTCCAACAGCAAGATGGACGGGCGCCGCAACAGGACTTGGGCCAAGGCCGCACGCATCCGCCAGCCGCCAGAAAACGATGAAAGAGGCCGATCTTGCTCTTCCTGGTTGAACCCCAACCCTGCCAGAACGGTCCGGGCGTCCGATTCAAAACTCCAGCCACCGCCCACCGCTAGGCGATCGTGCAAATGTCCGTACTCCTCGTAATCCTCTTCGGTGGCCGAGCCATCGGTCATGCGGTGCTCGATCTCTTCACAGCGCAAATGGGCCGATTGGAGCTGTTCAAAGGCCTTGCAGGCGTAGTCAAAAACGGTCAGACCACTTTCCGAGGTTTCCTCGGC
>CAIKAA010000552.1 GCA_903825275.1 uncultured Fibrobacterota bacterium
CATGACCTTCTCCTTGGTGGAAAACGGGAAGTCCTCGATTCCAAGCCTTGGGCAGGGAACGAGGTGAATCCATGGCGTCAAAGGTATGAACTCGTGAAGATTGCCAAGCTTGAATCGGGTAGGATCAGAGGAGAGTTTCGTCTCTCAATTGGCACCTATCGATTTTGTCTTTCGGGCCCAACGGATCTCAGGGCATCGCCCTTCTCGTAATGGTGCCCTGCCGGTTTCTTCTCTCCATTACCTCTGATCCTGGTAGATCGTCGGAACGAATTGGGGATCCATCCGCGAGGGGATTCCATCACCTAGGACAAAACGGTTCCACACCTTGACCTCGGCGATCTTTCCTTCAAACTTCTGGCCATCGATTCGATCTTGCCCAATCACAAAGGGCGCCTGGGAAATGCGGAGCTTGGCTCCTTGGTTGGCTAGGCCCGACCAGGTTTGCACGGCCTTTCCGTCGATCCAGATGTAGACCTCTCCAGTTGCTTCGTCGGCACCCACGGCAGCTCCGTCCACTTGCCCAGCGGAACCACACTGTCTTGGGTTTCTGGGGCATACCAGCTCCAGTTGCCGTTTCCTTGCTGGGCCCCGGCCAAGACACGGCCGTGGTTGGAGACCAATAGCTTCAAACCTTCGTAAAATCCCACAACCACGTTGCAGTAATTGAACGACGAAGACGACGGATAGCGGTCGAGCCAAACTTTGGCTTGGTACAGAATCTGTCCGGTGATCTTTGGCGTCAGATGGGCGTCGTTGGCACGAGACCACACCCCATTTGTCTCCCGAACCAGATCGAATCCATGGTTGGTCAAGTCTTTCAAATTGGATTGGCTCGACGAGTCCATCTTCCAATCGGCAACCAGGGTATCGGAGGCCGAAGGGGCCTGGCAAGTGTGCTCCATGCACAAATCAATTCCCGAGGGAATTCCCGCGCCAAGCACGAATTGACGCGACACGCGAATTTCGGAAATCAGTCCATCGAATTTTTGGCCATCCACCGCATCCCGGCCGACCATGAAGGAGCCACGGGCCAAACGGGTTTTGGAACCTGCGACCGCGTACCACATCCAGATCCCTACGGGCTTGCCATTGATCCAGGCATACACATCGCCGGTCGACTCATCGGTGCCTACCGCCAGATCGACCCACCTGTTCAAGGGCACTGCACTGTCCTGCGTTTCGGGCGCAAACCAACTCCAAGAATTGTCGCCGCGTTGGGCGGCGGCTTGGAGTTGTCCCCGATCGTTCACCAAAAGTTTCAAGCCCTCGTAATACCCCACCACCACCGCACGACCATTGTGCAGGCTGGACGAGGGGTAGTGGGACAGTTTCACACGGGTTTCGTACAAAATCCGTCCTGTGACCGAGGCGGTCAGTGCCGTGTCGGAATTCCGAGACCAAACACCCGGTTCCTCGGCCTTCAGATTCCGTCCATGGGAGGATCGGTCTATCACCACGCCTGAAGGAAGGGAATCGAATTTCCAAAGCGCCACGGTCGAGGTATCGATGCCAAAATGCGTCCCGGTGGAGCTTGTTGTTTTGCCGGGATTGCGTGGATCTGAACCCTGCCATTCTACGGTCAACACGCCGGAGACGGCCTGCAACTTCAAGGTTCCCGAAAGAGTTAGGCCGTTTTCGTCCCGGAGCGATACCTTGACGACAACCGCTTCTCCTTGCAGCATGGGAATGCCCACCTTGCCGTCATTTTCCATTTTGCCGACCAAAATCGAGCCGGGAATGCGCGCCGAATCAAGACTTGTCTCCCCAAGGCCCAAATCGACCGATGCCACCACAACCGGCACCATTCGCAGGTCGCCCAAATCTTGAGCAGATCCATTGGCATCGACCCCCTCGGATCCGCTTGCCTTCGACGCCCTTGCGGTCGACGTAAAGATCGTATCGGCCTTTGGGGATGGGGAGCGAAAACACTCCCTGGGTATCGGTTTGCGTCGAATCGATGGGGCCTTTCAAGGTGTCGCCAAAGACCTAAATCTTGGCGTCAAATGCCGGCTCTCCCGTTGCCGTCTGGACACGACCGGACACGGATTGGGAAGATGGGGCGAGAGGGGTTTGCGTGGTTTCGGAAACCATGCAGGAGGCCAGCAATCCCATGCTGGCAATCACAGGGATGGCGCAAAGAAGTAGGGGCTGGAGGGTCAAGTCAGTTCTCAGGGATAGGGGGGCAGCAAGACCATAAGATTACTGTTTCAAAAAAGATCCATGCAACGGGCTTTGTTCGATCGACAGGTCGGGTTCCAAGATCCAACAGGGGGTCATCTATCTTGGCCAAAGGCGCCAAGAGAACTTGAGTGACCACCAATGCCAATGGAGCTTTGGACAGCGGAAAATCGACTGGGGGAGCATCAACTAGGGGGGCGTGGTTCTGGACACCCCGATCTGCATGCAAGTCCATAAACAATGGACTAACGTCGCGCTCGTGAAGTAGAATAGGAAGGAACCTCCTTTTGTCGTAAAAATCGTCATGACCCGGAGGCACCGTGACTTTGCAACTCAAAATCCTCAACCGCCCCAATCGGACCGGTACCAACCTTTGGGTTTCACCTTGATGAAGGCCCGAGGAGAAATCTTGGGATGAAAGGCGTGCATCTTCGCGCAACTGGGCCGAGTCCCCAGGAGGAAGATTGGGAGGAAATGGAGCCCGTCGATCTACTCAAGGCCAATTGGCTCCTCCATCCAAAGGGTTTGAGGCTTTACCCACCGTTGGAGGTGATCAACCAGTATCTGAGTAGGGGCATCGACGACAAAGGGATGAGCGGCGGAATGATGTGGGAAGAATGCAGAATCACAGAAGACGAGTATTCAGAATTTGTCAAATCACTTGATGGAAAAATCGCTGCTGCCAACGAAATCCCTTCCGATATCGAAACCATGGAACATTGGTACCAGTACCAACGAGAAATTCTCTATTCAGTCCCTTACGAAGGTCAGCGTAAGCTCCAGAATGAAATCGAGAAGCTCAAGGCGCAACAGAAAGAGGCCTCCGATCGAGGAGAGGAAAGTTTGCTCAACCAGTTGTATTGGGAAGAAAGGAGATTGATGCAAGATTCTGTGAATTACTTCCGGTCTCATTTCAAGCGGCCTGAAAAGTGACGATTCCCCTTCCATCGCAACAGGCGATCACCACCCTCTTCTTCCCCGGCCTGGGCGCCGATTCGACCTTGGCAAAATACCATTGCCTGAAAGAGGAAGAGTGCCTTTGGATCGAATGGCCGCAATCCATTTCACCCGATTGGGACGAGTTTCTCGATTCCTTGAGCGAACAGATTCCGTCAGCAGGGAGATTTCGCTTTGTCGGCATTTCCTTCGGCGGCTTGGTGGCGATGAAGATGGCCGAAAGGCTGAAGCCGGTCGGCGGCGTATTTCTGGTAGGGTCGCTGATAGATCGCTCCGAACTGCGTCCGTTGTTCCGCCTTCTCCTTCCCTGGGTCCGATGGATTCCGACCCTCGCTTTCGACCTGCGATTCGTGCCAAAATTTGTGATCCGGCATTTCTTCGGAATCCGCGAGCCGCATCACCTGGAAGATTTTTTGGTCATGGCGTCCCGGCTTCCAGGGCGGTCGGTCAAATCGCTCTGTTCGCTCCTTGGAAGCTGGAGTTCAATCCAAGCTCTAGCCGTTCGCCGCATTCATGGACGCGAGGATCGGATCATCCAATCCGACTCAAGCAAAGCGACACTTGTCCAGGGAGGCCACTTGATTTCGATGACCCATTCCGACGAGGTCAATGCGTGGCTGGAATCCTCCATTTTCTGCTCCCTCACTCCCCCCAAACAACCTCATTGATCCGTTGGCATAGCTCCTTGTCGACCGCCATCGCCGCGCCATCGATTTGTACGACGGGCACGGCTCCCATCAGCGCATTGGTCACGAAGACACTTTCTGCCGACTTCAAATCTTCCACGGTGAGCCGCTTGCATTCGATCGGCATGTTCCACTTCGCGAAGAGCTCGGTGACGGCCTGTTCCATGGTCCCCGGCAGAGCGTGCTCGGAGAGGGGGCGATAGAATTTCCCCCCGATGAAGCAAAGCAAATTGGCGGTGTTGGTTTCGGAAACCGACTCATCGACGTTGAGAAGAATCGCTTCGTCAGCGGCTTGTTCGCATGCCCATTTACCAGCCAAACGTTGGAACAAGTAGTTCATGGTTTTGTGGTCGGCCAAAGGAGATTGACGCGGGTAAGGGTAGGTCGCCAAGCGTAATCCTTCGCGTGTGCTCCCCTCAAGTCGGTGGGTGTAGGGCCGGGCGGTGACCATCACCTTGATACCACGGTCGCCGACTCCCGGCTTGCCCGCCGAGGCCAAGATTTTGACGGCAGCGACCTTGTCCGAGAGCTGGTTTTTGGCCAAAACCTGGTCGATGATTTCATTCCAAGAAAGATCGGGAAGCGTGCTCCCAAAGCAATGATTCCAGGCCCGGCCAAAGCGCTCTAGATGGGCATCGAGACGAAGTGCCTTTCCCTGTTGCACGCGAAGGGTTTCGAAAAATCCGTAGCCGTAGGCAAAGCCTTCGTCTTCGACCGAGACGGTCATTTCCGACATGGGTTTGAGCTTGCCATTGCACCACCCGAATCGCTGCTTCGACGACAATATTTGGCTTACAGAATTTTCGGCAGCTTCGGGTGTTAGTTGTTTTTCGAGAGCGTTGGAGAGAGTTCGACCCTTGTGGAGGGTTTCCTCGAATTCCTCCTCGGGCTTCGAATCATACACGATACCCCCACCGACGGAGTAGACCAAACGCCCCGCGGCAATGGTGGCCGTGCGGATGGCGATGGAAAGGTCCATGGTTCCCTGGAAACCGAGGTAGCCGATGGAGCCCGTGTAGAGGTGCCTTCGAACCGGCTCCAGCTCGTCGATGATTTCCATCGAACGAATTTTGGGGCAACCGGTGATCGAGCCGCCGGGAAAGGTCGCGCGAATCAAGTCCACCGCATTTTTGTCGTCATCCAATTCGCCGCGCACCACGCTGACCAAGTGGTAGACGTTTTGGTAGGCTTCGACCCGCTTGTGCTCGGTGACGTGGACCGACCCGGCAGCGCACACCTTGCCGATGTCGTTGCGCAAAAGGTCGACAATCATGGAAAGCTCGGCGTCATCCTTGGGGCTGGTTTCCAGATCGTGACGCAGGAGTTGGTCTTCTTCGGACGTCATTCCGCGAGGGCGTGTCCCCTTGATGGGACGCGTTTCCACCACCTTTCCGCGAAGCTCGACGAACCGCTCGGGAGAGGTGGAAACGATCTGGTGGTCGCCCGCTTGGAGGTAGGCGAAGAACGGAGCCGGATTGGCCTCGAACAATCGCTCAAAGAGAGTGAACGGGTTGCCGCTGAACTCCCCCTCGAACCTTTGCGACAGGTTGACTTGGTAGACATGGCCCCGCACGATGTAGTCCCGAACGGCTTCGACGCCCTGGATGTATTCGTCGCGGGACAAACCGGACACGAGTTGCCCCGCTCGGGCATGGGCGTCGCGAACAAGGGGCTCGGCGCTGGACAATTCTTGTCGGAATCGTTCCAGGCGACGGATGGCCTCGTCACCAGTTTCGTCGAAGACCGGAACGTGGACCGTCGTCTTCGCTTCGCGCCGGTCGTGGACGACCAGGAGCGATGGTGCGGCCATGTAAAGCCGAGGAAGCTGGAGGTCGTCGACGCTTGTTCGCGGCAGAACTTCCAGACAGTCCTTGAGATCGTAGGCCAAATATCCGAGCAATCCCGAGGTGAGCGGCTGGAGGACCTCCTCCGAAGTCAAGCTGTACCGCTGGACCAGGGCTTCGAGCAGGATAAAGGGATCCAACTCGGCGCAGGTGCGCGTGCCCGCGAAATCCGCGACCACCGTCCCGCCGCGCTCGCGCACCGACAGCCAGGGTCGAAGTCCGAGGATGTGGTATCTGGCCGAATCGAGGGCGCCTCCGCTCAACAGCGCGATGGTGCCGGGTTCGTCGGCGAAACGACCGACCAGGTCGATGAACGGCACGGAAAGTTCCAAGGGTTCACTCAGCACGCTCTTCATCGGCTGGGGAAGACAATCAAGGAATGCGTCAAGATTTGTCGAAGGAATCATGGTTGCAATACGCTTTGCAAGGGGCCGATCTTCAGGAAGTTTTCGATCAGGGCAAAGCCGTGTTCGGTCAGAAAGCTCTCGGGGTGGAATTGGACTCCGTGCAAGGGATGCTCGCGGTGGGATAAACCCATCACGACCCCATCCGAAGTCTTCGCTGTGATTTCCAGCACGGGATTTACGTTGCTCACCGCCAGCGAATGGTATCGGGCCACCTTGACAGGATTTGGCAGCCCCATGAACAGCCCCTTTTGCTGGTGGTGGACTTCGTCGGTCTTCCCGTGCATGGGCAGCGGCGCCCTAATGGTGATGCCGCCAAATGCTTCATTCATGGACTGCATCCCCAGGCACACTCCCAAGATGGGAAACTGGGCGTGAAGTTGGGCGATCAAGGGAACGGAGATTCCGGCGGCGGCGGGGTCCTTGGGGCCTGGGCTGACCACGATGTAGTCAGGCCGAAGTGCAGCCACTTCCGCCACCGTGATCTTGTCGGCGCGGATCACCGAAACCGCCAGCGGGTACACGCGAAACATTTGCACCAGGTTGAAGGTGAACGAGTCGTAGTTGTCGAGGACAAGAAGGCTAGCTGTCATGAGGGAAGATTCCGGATTTGGGTTTCATATAATGGATGAATCGAACCCGATGCTCAAAGCATCGTCATTCCTCCGTCGACCACCTGGTAGCTTCCGGTGATGAACTGGGACAAATCGCTGGCGAAGAACAAAATGGCGCCCGCGACGTCTTGGGAAACGCCGTTGCGTCGCAACGGAGACCAAGCAGAAGCCGATTCCTTGACCGACGGAGGAAGGTTCGCTGTGGCGTCGGTGATGATCAATCCGGGGGCCACGGTGTTCACCCGGATGCCGTCGGGACCCAATTCCGAAGCCAGGGAACGGACAAAGGAATCCAAAGCCGCCTTGGCGGCGCTGTGCGAGATGAAGCCGGTCCCGTGGGATTTCGACATGGCACTGGAAACGGAAACGATGCTGCCACTGCCACGCGCAATCATGTCCGGAACGACGGCCTTGCATAAAAAGAACAGCTGGGCGACTTCGTCATTGATCTTGCGCTGAAAGTCCTCCCAATCGTGGTCCACAAAGGAGCGCATCTTGAAGCCGATCGCCGCGTTGGAGACCAGAACATCGATCTTTCCGAACTTGGCAAGCACCTCTTGCACCATCTTCTGAACCTGGTCCCGATCGGTGACGTCGGCTTGGAAGAGTTCCACCGTGCCGCCTTCGGATTCGATGATTTCCTTGACGCGTGCCGCACGGGCTACGCTTGAGCGGAAGTTGATCGCCACCTTGGCTCCGTGGCTGGCCAACAACCTTGCCGCCGTGCTACCAATGCCCCGACTGGCACCGGTGATCAACACGACTTGCCCTTCCAACAATCCGGTTCCTTTGGTTCCTCGGTTGTCGAGTCCTTCGAAATCTTGGAAATCTTCCTCCTCGCTGGTTTCCGACGACAAGCCAAATTCCTTGCCTGCCTTGGCCACGCACACGCCTAGATCAACCAGGCGCGGATTCTCGAACAACAAGGACATCCCCACTTCGGCTCCCAGCTTTTCGTGGAGATGACCCATCACCCGAGCTGCAGCTAGCGAATCACCGCCGATCTCGAAGAAGTGGGTGTTCTTGCCGATTTCCTCGAGCGAAAAGTGGAGCACTTCGGACCAGATGGAAGCGATGACCCGTTCGGCCTTGGAGGTCGGAGGTTCGAAGGCCCGGCTCTGTTGGACCTGGCCCACGGTGGGTTTCAAGGCGCGTCGGTCGAGCTTGCCGTTGGGGAGGCGCGGCATGGCATCCACCATCACAAACGAGGCGGGCACCATGAAATGGGGAACTCGTGCCAACAAAAACAGCCGCAGACGTTCCACGTCGAAGAGCTGGCCCTGGTTTTGGATGAAGTAGGCGGTGAGTTGGGTGCCGTCGCTGACCACGGCGCGCAATCCGATTCCCGGATACTCGCCGAGCACTTTTTCGACATGACGAACATCCACACGCTGGCCGCGCACCTTGACTTGGAAGTCGCGACGTCCGATGTATTCGATGTTGCCATCCTTCAAACGACAGGCAATGTCGCCCGTGTTGAACAAGCGGTCGCCGAGTCCGTCGTCAAAGGGGTTGGGGACGAATTGGCTGGCATCGAGCTCGGGCAGGTTGTGGTAACCTTGAGGCATGCCGAGGGTCGACACGTGCAGCTCGCCGGGAACCCCATCGGGCACCAGGCGTTTTTGGGCGTCGAGCAGGTAGATGCGGGTGTTCTGGATCGGCTTGCCTGCGGGAACGAACCCTTCCCGTCCGTCAAATTCTGTCGCGTCGTAATAGGTGATGTCGTTGAGTTCGGTGCAACCGTAGTTGTTGATCAGCCGAGCATGAGGCAACCGTGAGCGGAATTTGGCCACCAGCTCGCCCGAGAGAGGCTCTCCGGCCGTGATGCACATTTCAAGTGAAGGTAGCGCGACTTGTTCCTTCTCCAGGTATCGGAGGACCCCTTCGAGGTGCGAGGGCACCAGGTTCAGCCGGGTCACCGCATGGCGCGCCAAGGTGGCGACAAAGGCCGGGGTGTCCAGCATTGTCGCACCATCGATGAAGACTTGGGGGGTGCCGTTCAACAACCCTGCAAATAGTTCCTTCACGGAAGGGGCGAAGGCGATGGTGGTTTTCTGTCCCACCACATCCTTCTCGGCAAAGGGCCAGTTGGCCTCGATTCCGCCCAACCAATTGATCAGTTGCCGGTGGTTGACCCGGACACCCTTGGGCGTTCCCGTCGACCCCGAGGTGTACATGATGTAGGCGAGGGAATCTGGCTGGGCAGCCGATTCGGGCACCGGTCCTTGGGAGGACGCGAGAAGTTCTTTTTCCTGGTCGAGCGCGATGGTGCGCCCTGCGGGAAGTCCGAGCCCCTCCAAGGTGGATGTGGTTCCAAGGACCAGGATCGGGTCCGCATCGGATAGAATTTGCGACCGGTACGTATCCGGGTAGGAAGGATCCACAGGAACATAGGCCGCGCCGGTCTTCCACACCGCGAGAAAACTTGCCAAAAGCAGAGCGCCGCGATCCAGGCAAACGCCCACGATATCTCCCGGCCCCACACCTTTGGCGAGCAGGGCTTGGGCCAGGCGATTCGTTTGGGCGGCGAGTTGGCGATAGCTGGATGGCCCCGAGACCTCGATGCAGGCCAGCTTGTCGGGGGTTTGGGTCGTCTGCGCGTCGAACCGTTCGACGAAGCTGGCAAAGTTCTTCGAACCAGAAAACCCCTGGTTGTTCGCCACGGCGATCTGGTGGATCTCTTCGGACCTCATCATGGCCAACTCGGCCACCGTGCGGGATTCGTCTTCGAACATGGAGCGAAGAATCTGTTCGTGGTGCGACAAAATCTGTTCGATCGTGGTCTTGCGATAAAGGTCCGTTGCGAACACGGCTTCCACCTGGAGGCCATCGCGATTTCCGGTGTAGGAAAGCTCGACCTCGCATCGCGCCTGGGCGGTTTGGCTCGTCGTGGAATCTTCCGTGGCGCTGGCGTTCTGGACAAAGGCGCTGAATCGAACTCCACCCGGCAACGGCTTGTCCATCTTGGTGTGGGGAAAGTTTTGGTGGCGCACCACCAAGGGCACCAAGTCGGCACCTTTCACCCTTTGGGATCCTTCGAGAGAGTGCAGGATGCGCTCGAACGGGGCGGATTGGTGCTCGAACCCCAGCACGGTCGACTTGCGGATCTGGGCCATGAATTCACGCACCGACAGATTTTGGTCGATTTGGATCCGCAGCGGAAGGATGTTGATGAAAAACCCGATCAAGCCTTCCAGCTCGGGCAGCGGCCGTCCCGAGGTCGTTGTTCCCAAACACACATCGTCCTTGCCGGTGTACCGCTGGGCGAGAATGGCCAAGCTTGCCAACAGCGACATGAACAGCGTCACTTGGTGCTTATGCGAAAAGCGATCCAATTCTTGACAGAATTTGACATCGTAGTGGCGAGTGAACGAAGCGCTGCGCTTCCCTGATTCCGGGCGTCTCAGGTGGTCGGTGGGAAGTTCCAGCGAGCCTTCGTAGCCCTCAAGGCTCTCGCGCCAATACGCAAGGTGCTTGGAAAGGTCCTGCTTGCGCTGCCAGGCCGAGAAGTCGCTGTATTGGATAGGCAGCTCGGGCAAGCTGGGTTCGCGACCTTCGGCGAAGGCTTCGTAGCATTTTTGCAGCTCGGAAAAAAGAATCCCTTCGATCGACCAACCGTCGGCGACAATGTGATGGATGTCGATGAGCAACAAGTGTTTCTCGGGCCCAAGCCGCACCAGCTTGTGGAGAAAAACCGGCCCCTTTTCCAAATCGAAACGGTGCTGGGCATTGGCCGCCACCAACGACGCGACCTCCTCCTCAGTCGCGTCCACGATGTTCAGGTCCACAATCCCCGCGGGAGTGGCCAACTGGACGGGAGCCCCACCGGGAGTGGCCACAAAGCGGCCGCGCAGATTTTCGTGCCGACGAAGGATCTCACTCAGACTTTTCGCAAGGGCCGAAAGGTCAAGCACGCCCTCGATCAGGAAGACAAACGGAATGTTCCAGCTGGTGTCGGCTGGATTCATCTGATTCAATAACCAAAGGCGTTCCTGCAACAGAGACAGCGGACAACCCTCGCTACTGCGTCGAGCTGGTTGAATAAAACTTTTTATCGTCAAAACTGAGCCTTTCTCGCGCGTTTACCCGTGCACCCAGTCGAGTCGGTGAAATCCTCTTCCTAGGGATAGTCCTATAGGACCGGAAAAATACATACCAGCCACCTATCGGCCGAGGTTCGAGAACGAATCTCCTCGCAACGGCCGGTTTCGACCTGGGGGCCAGCCTAAGGCTCCCTCCTTGGGTTATTTTGCTGGTCGACGCTGGTAGTGTAGAGTCATGGTCGAGGCGGACTGACCGTAACCCGTGGAGAAAGTCACGGATAGCTGGCTGCCTACCAGCGTGTAGGTCAAATCCACATTCGGAGAATCGGACGTGACGGAACTCCAATTCAGGCTGTCTGTGCTCACTTCCCCCATGGACTGGAACAGGCGCAAGACTCCGTTCAAGACGCGCCACTTTCCATTTTCCCGAAAGTAGGACTTGGAACTATCCGTGAAAGTCTCCATGTCGGTATCGCAAAAGGAATCGTTGGCGAAAAATTGAATCGTCGAAAGGCTTCCATCCTGATGGTCATCCCAAATTCCCACCAGCGGTGAAGTGGCTCCGGAAGATTGAATCAAAATGGTGGTGCTGGCGACGGAACTGGAGGTCCCATTCTTCACCGCGATGGCCTTCACGGTGGTGTTTGAAGGCACGACGATCGGCTGATCGTACCGGCCCGACGTCGTGGTGGGATTGCTTCCATCCAAGGTGTAGTAGATCTGGGAACCAAATACTCCCGTGATCATCACCGAATCGGTTTGGTAAGTATCCCCCATCAAAGCAGAAAACAGGGGTGGAGTGATCACTTCGGCGGGAACCACGCCGCTGGTACCGCGCACATATCGGTTCTGTTCCACAGATCCAGTCCTGCTCTTATGCAGCACCAGCTCCAGCACCTGGGCGGTCACCGTTGCTTTGCCCTTGTCCACATACCCCATATTGCTCTGGGTCGACCAGTTGGTGCCATCAAAACTCGAGGAATCGGTCATCCAATAGAAGACCAAATTCGTGTCTGAACCCCTCCAGATGCCCGTGTAGATGTGGCGATTGTAGCCAGTTTTGGCGGAGTCGTATTCGTAGAGCCGGCTCGTGCTGTCGGAATGGATCTGGAGGGTGGAATAGACCGTCCCATTGTACCGACTCCAAGTCCCGATCTTTGACGCGGGAGAATCGATCGGAGTCGTGTTCGCGGGAGCGGTCGGAGCAGAACCATTGTCGCAGGCAACCAGCAAGCTGCCCGCAAATACCGCCCAAATCGCGGCGGCAGTGCAAGAGATCTTCATTCCCTAGGCCTTTCAATCGAGTATAGGAGGAGGCAACGTAGGGAAAAGATTAATTCCTCGCCAGCAGAACCTGGAGAAATCAGTGAGCATCGGGCTTTGGCAGGTCGCCCACGGGTTCCCGTGGTGGATTTCGAAACCACCATGTCAGCAAGAGGCGTCCGCTGACAGGATCCCACCTCAACGCCCCCAAATAGCTATTTTCCAACTGCCATGATGATCGCCAATCCCATCTACGATGTGGTCTTCAAGTACCTCATGGACGATGACAAAGTCGCCCGGTTCATCGTTTCGCGGATTCTGGGCAAAGAAGTTCTTTCGCTGGTGGCGCGTCCGCAAGAGGTGGTTGGTCACCTGGCCCAAAAGTCCCTCACGGTCTACCGACTGGATTATGCGGCCAACTTGCGCCTGGAAGACGGGTCCGAAAAGCTGGTCCTCATCGAAATCCAAAAGGCCAAGTACCACACGGACATCATGCGGTTTCGCAAGTATTTGGGCGAACAATACGCCAACGCGGCCAACTCCAAGATGCTCGGCGAAGATTCCTTGGGACGCGAGATCCAGGAACCGCTTCCCATCGTCTCCATCTACTTTCTGGGCCACCGGCTTGACACCTTGACAAATCCTGTCATTGCGGTCGAGCGCAACTACCGCGACGGCATCACCGGAGAGATTCTGAAGGGGCGCGACCGTTTCATCGAAGGCCTGACCCACGACAGCTTTATCATCCAGATTCCATTCCTGACCCAACGGCGGCGGAGCGATCTGGAAACACTCTTGTCCATATTTGACCAAGCCAACCGATCGAGCGACTACCACATCTTGAACGTGAGGCCCGAAGATTTCCCCGAAAAATTTCAATCGGTGATTCGGCGTTTGCAATTGGCCCATAGCGAAGAAGACGTCGCGGCGGTCATGCGTCTGGAGGATGATGTGCTAGAAGAACTGCAGGAAAACGAACGCGCCTTGGAACGATCGAAGGCCAAACTGGTCGCGCAGGAGCTAGCCCTTCAAGAAAATCAGAAGGTACTCGAGGATAATCGGAAGAAGATCGAGGAAGACCAGAAGGTGATCCAGGAGAAGGATCAAGCCCTGGCAAAAAAGGACTTGGTGCTGGAACGGGCAAAAGAGGTTCTGCGTGCCAAGGGGCTTTCCCCGGATGAAATCGACCGAATGTTGGGATCGCCGGGATAAAGGTCGCGAATGTTGGGTGGGACAATCTCGACACACACTACAGGACGACCTCGGCCGGGCACTTTGGGTGCCAAGGCAACGACTCAACCCAAGCTGAATCTCTCTCCCAAATAGTGACGCCGCGCATCCGGATCGTTCGCCAATTCCTGGGAATTTCCTTCGGTCAAAATCCGTCCGCCAAACAAAATGTAGGCGCGGTCGGTGATGGCCAGGGTCTCACGAACATTGTGGTCGGTGATCAAAATCCCCAGGCCCTTGTCGCGAAGTCCCGCCACGATGCTTTGGATGTCTTCGATGGAGATGGGGTCGACACCTGCGAAGGGTTCGTCCAAAAGCAAGAAGGCTGGATCCCCGGCCAACGCACGCGCGATTTCCAGGCGACGGCGCTCCCCACCGGAAAGGGTCATGGAGGTGGCTTTGTGGAGATGCGAAATGCGCAATTCTTCCATCAGCTGGTCACAGCGCTCGCGGCGGCGGCGGCGTGAAAAGCCGCGAATTTCCAAGACCGATTCGATGTTTTCTCGGGTGGTCAAACGGCGGAAAATGGAGGGTTCCTGGGCCAGGTACCCAAGCCCTTTGCGCGCCCGGCGGTACATGGGAAGTCGGGAAATGTCCTTGTCGTCCAAAAACACCTTGCCTTGGTCGGCCTGGACCATGCCGGTGATCATGTAGAAGGTCGTCGTCTTGCCAGCGCCATTGGGCCCGAGCAATCCGACGATCTCCCCTTGGGTCACCGAGGCATGAACCCCATCGACTACCCGGCGTCCCCCGTAGGTCTTGCGAAGATCGCGGGCCTCGATGCGGCGGCGAACTCCCTCGAAAACCTTGGGGGGGGTGATTTCTGGTTCGCGCTCATCAATGACCGAATCCGTCTCTTCTGGATCCTTTTCTTCATCGACGGAATTTGTCCATTCATCAAGGTCCATCGTTGGATTTTCGTCGTTCGGTTCCATAGTAGGTCCCCTTGGCCGCGCCTTCCACTCGGATGCGCGAAATTTTTCCATCGCGGAAAGCGATGCGGATGACCTGTCCCTTGGCCTCGTTGCGGCCCTTGAGGGCAGATTTATCCATGTGATGGTAGGTCGACTTGGCGTGGCCGCGGATCATGGCCGATCGCATTTTTCCGCCTTCGAACTCCAGCCGCATCGTGTCGCCCGAGAGTTCGTCCCGGCGGGTGGTGTCGATGGAAGTCCAACTGATTCCTTTGGCCTTACGGGTCACGAGCAAGCTCTTGAGGCTTTCTCCATCGACCTCCGCAAGCAGTGTGTCTCCAAAAATCCGCGCCTGGCTCGAGACGCCGGTGGAATCCGGATCGCCATTCACGTCGCCGCGTGCCTCCAGCAAGACC
>CAIKAA010000553.1 GCA_903825275.1 uncultured Fibrobacterota bacterium
CCCCACCGGCAATTCGTTGCCCTTCATTCCAGCATGATACACTGTCCAGGCCAATCTTTCTTGCCCGACGGGACGAGGATGGACCCCATCGTAGGTCCAACGGACTTCGGGGAGAGCTCGCACCGAGGCCTCGAATTCTTCTCCAGTCGGGATCAGCACGGCCTGGAAAGCGCTCGCGACCCTGGCGCAAGCCTCGCGATACTCCCCCATTTCCCGGTTCCAAACATGATCGGGATCGGCGTGCAAAAGGCACGGGGTCAAGATCCAAACGGTGGCGACAAACCGCTCCCGAGCCAGCTTGCAAAGAGACGTCAGATTGCGTCCATAATCTTCCGCATCGATGGGCGCCTGGCCTCCCCAGGCCTTCCAACGGCGCCAGAGATCGTTGGCGCCGGCGAAGAGAGCCAGCACATCCACCCCAGCCATGTCGGCCTCGCGGGCGTCGGCAAGGATCTCGACCGACCTCCAGCCTCCTCTAGAACGATTCACGACGGAAAGCGACTCTGAGGCATCGTTGGCCAATCGCGCCAAGGCCGATGGCCAAGCCGAACCCATTTTGGCCGGGTCGCGCTCCCAACCACCGTCAGAGAGACTGTCGCCAAGAACCAATAGATTCATGTTCCGATTTCGAAAAAACTTCGGTCCGATCCGCCTGGGCCCCGGGTCACATCGGCTTCTTTACCGCAAATGGGGCAACGCACCGTGGCTTTTTTTCCCTCAGCCGGGACCACGACCTTCAAATACGCGCCGTGACAAGCGAAACGAATCCCCACCCAATTCCGTTGAGGATTCGTCCGAGGGAGATTCGAGTCGATTGGCATTTGTGATCCCGAATGCCAAAACCGCGATCAGAGCTTGCCTTGACGAGCTTCCGCGGCTTCGGACTGGCGCCGTTCATCAAACTTGCGCTGAGTCTTTTCAATCCACTTTTGGGTGAGGGAAATCTTCTCACGCAAAGGGGTTGCCCGGACCGTGTCCATCTGGAGGGTATCCAGCGATTCGCGAGCGCGATCGAACTGGTCTAGCAAGGCGTAAGCCCGAGCCAATTCGATGCGGGCCGGGGGCACATGCTTGGATTCGGGAAACTCTTTCAACAAAAGGTTGAAGTAAATGGTGGCGGCTTGCGGTTCATCCATCTTAAGGTAAAGGCGGGCGGTTTCATACCGGCGTTCGGCCATACGGTCGACCAAATCGTCGCGATTTTGTTTGGCGGAATCGGTCCAAGTCCCGGTGGGGAAATCGGAGATGAAGGCGACATTGCGCTCGATGGCCTGTTGGGTCAAGGACGGATCCCGGTCCCAGGATGGCGCCTGCAAATAGGCCGCGCGGCAAATTTTCCAGCGAGCTTCTTGGACATATTTGGACCGTTCCCAATGATCGACCAAAATTTGGAATTCGGTTTCGGCCTCGATCCATTGCTCGTTGCGAAAATGGCTTTGCCCCAGCATGTATTGGGCTTCTTCGGCATAATCGTAACCGACGCAATTGACGCTGATGTCGCGCAATTTTTCTTGGGCGTCCGGATCGTGACCTTTGTCATAATCCTTCTTGGCCTTTTCGAACTTTTCCCGACAAACCTTGTCGGGACTGGCGATGGCAGCCTTGGTGGAGGAACAGCTGGAAACAAAGAATGCCGCAAGCGAGATGGCTGCGGCAAAAAGGCGATGGTTAGCACGCATGGTGGGGAAGATAGATTTCATCGCGGCAAACGCACACGAATAAACAACCCCGCAGCAAGCTGCGAGGGTGGTTCTAACCAGCAATCTCGGGTCTGAGAACACGAAGCAAGCTTCGGGGTATCAGACCCGAGGATAATGCGGCAAATCGAGCCTCCAAACTCAGCGAATCTGGCGGTTTTCAGCGAGTTTCTCCGTTGCTGCGCTCGATGGATTCGCGATCCAAGTTGCCCTGGATGCATTCGCGCAAGTCGCGTTGGAGCACGATGGCCACCGGCTCGATCATGCTCCCATCACAAAGTACCGACGAGGAATTGGGCATTTGCTCAGGCGCCTTGAGGACCCCATTGCCCAGATTCATCTCTTTACCCGTTGAAGGTTGTGGTGTGGTGGCGGAATTTGGCATCACCCGTTGCGCGAACACCGCGCTGGAAAGCAAGGCGGCAGCGAGGAAGATTTGGGAACGCATGGGACACCTCCAGGTTTAGGGCAACCGGATTTTCCAAAGAACGGCTTTGGACCCGCATCACCTCTTCCCTTCTAATTTCGCCAGGGAATGACTGGGGTACCGGTCATACTTCTGTCGCCTCTCGCCGACAAAAGAATGACACGAAAAAAGCCCCTCGGGTGTGTACCCGAAGGGCTCTTATGCGCGGAAGAGGACTTGAACCTCCATGACCTCTCGATCACTAGAACCTGAATCTAGCGCGTCTACCAGTTCCGCCATCCGCGCGACGGTGGTTCGGAAAGATAGGGACGCCTCAGGATCTGGTCAAGATCTTTACTTGAGGTTGAGTTGAACTTTCAGGACCTCTTCCCGAGGCACTTCAATGGCTTGGCAACCGCCTCGGCCGCCGGCCGAGCCACACAAGTTGTGCTTGCCAGCAGGAACCTTGTGAACCGTGAGTGGGCCGCCCTGGGTGCTTCCAATGGGCTTTCCGTCCAGAGTGATCGAGGCTTTGCCAGGATTCGTGGTGACGGTGATTTCGCCCAAAGGCAATTTCAGCTCAAGGTTCAGGGTCGTCTTTTTGCCCGACCAGATGTTTACCCGACACTTGAACAGGTTCCAGCCGTCCAGGTCGAGGGACAAATCGTCGCGACCCGAGGGGACTTCCACCGACAAGGGACTCTTGCCCCGGTATTCATCGGCAAAATAAATCTCGGCTCCCGAGGGGCGGGTGATGATTTCAATTGTCCCGGTCCCTCCGCGCTCGGGTTTGCCCTGAGAGGGAGCAAACGCCGTGTCATCGTTGTTGATGGGAGGCAGCGGGTCCTTTTTGTCCGGAGCCGTCGGAGTGCCGCTTTCCGGAGTTGTGGCGGTATCGGCAACCGGTGCCGCGCCATCGGCCTTGGGTGCCTTCTTCTTGGCATGGGCGGGAGCCGCAACCACTGCAAGAGCGGCAAACATTGTGGCAATGGTGAACAAACTGGTGCGATTGGATTTCATGGTGCGATCTCCATGGATGAGAGGGGCCAGCGTTGAAAATAACACCATTAAACTACCCCGCAGCTTGCTTAGGGGGATTTCTTTGGCCAGCGATTTCGGGTCTGCGAAGCAAGCTGCGGGGAATCAGAGCCAAAGCAATTGACAAACATTGGACACAGGAGGATTCACTTTCAGAACGAGGAAACCACCAAGACTCCCTGCGAGCTCGGCGACAACACGGGAACCAACACGGTTTGCCTCGAAGCTTTGTTGTTCCAGGCCTTCAGGAGTTGCTCGGACAAACACCTACTTCTGCCGCGAAAAAGACACCGGAAATCCAAAGCAAACCATCTTTGGATCTGCGAAAGCAAAGAAGAGGCGGCGGTGGCCTACTAGGTGGCGACCAAAACCAGGTCCGTTTTGTTCGGGTAAAACCTTGCAGACAGCCCAGGGTAGAAGCCGAACGGCCCGAGGGGATTAAAACTTGATTCCCGCACCAAGAAACAACGGGTGAGTGGCACCCGCCATCGCCCACCCCAACCTCAGATCCCCACTCACCCAAGAACCCGGTACCATCCAGCGCAAATAGGTCAGAAAGACATCGTTTTCCAACGGAGGATTCACAGACCCGAACATGCAGAGTTCGGTGCAATTTCCGCCTGACGGCCCTTGCCAGGGAGCAAATTCTTTCGCAATCCCCAACCCGACAATCCCGAATTTGCTTGTGGATGTGTTTAGCTCCACGCCGAAGGTCGTTCCTGAAGTACTGGTTTGAATCAGGTAGCTCATATCCGCCTTCTCATAGGCACGCTGGCCGACGGATAGATCTAGAACGGTTCCCGGTGTCATTTCCACACTCCCGATGAGAGCTCCCTGGATCCCGCCAGAAATCCCAACAGCAAATCCGAGGAGGATGGGCCGGGTAACCGGATAAAACCAATCGTATTGCAATCCAAGAACTGGAGAGTTTTGAGATTCGGGGCTCGGATGGAGGTTTACGAAATCTGGCTCAGGTTTCGAGACTGGCCATTCCGTCACCGTCAACGAAATACCATGCCTACGGTTTGCTCTCGTTTCGAAATCTCGACTGGTTGGGAGCATCAATGCCGGTGCTGCACAACCGACAAGCGCACCCCAACCAATCAGGGTGAAAAGCAAAAAGCAGAAAGCTCTACCATGAGGGAAGCGGTGATTCATTCCATGAATGGTAACTCGGAGCGGAGACGGATCGACGAGCGGAACCAACCGCAAGCCCTAGCTAGAAGCTTCTGACCACCAAAACACCTTGCGAGTTCGGCGACACCAGAGGAACCAACGCAGTTTGCCCCGAAGCCTTGTTGTTCCAGGCCCGCACCAGCCGATTGGACAAGTACCCCGCTCCCGCCGAGAAAAAGACATCGGAGGTCCAATGCAAGCCATCGTGCACCCGCGAGAGCGAAGTGGAGGCAGCCGTAGCGTACAAAGCTGCGACCAACACCGGGTGGTCCGAATACTCCATGGCAAAACCTGGCAAAAGGCCCCAAGCGGACGCCGAATGCCCCGAAGGGAAGGATTCGTGGAGGCTGCCCAAACCAGGTCCGTACCAATCTTGGTTCGAACTCGATTCCGAAGGCCGGGCGCGGTGGAAGCCGTACTTCAACGATTGGGTGACCAATTGGGTCAAACACCAGGATTCCAGGGAATTGCGCGAAGCCCTGGCCAATCGGGGCAGATCGCCGTTGGCGCCCCAAATCCACAAAGCGCCAGTAATTGGCAAGGTGATGTAGCCATCCCCAATGGCTTTGCCACCAGCGGCCCAAATCCGGCTCGGTTGGGAATGATGATCAGCAGCCCAGGTGTTGATGTCTTGGTCCAAGGGCATCAGCGCAAAAAAGCCTGCCACCGTGGAAAGGGCCACGACAGTTTCTGTCGTGGCCCACAAAGTGGTGTCCTGGCTTGGTTCTGGCGCCCCGATGGTTGTGAGAAGCGCCAACCAAAATCCGATCACAACAGTTCCAGCGCCAAAAGGTCTTCCACGGTTTGGCGGCGGCGGATCAGTCTGGTAGAGCCCTTGTCCAGCAACACTTCGGGAGCCATGCCACGGGTGTTGTAGTTGGAGGCCATGGCCGCACCATAGGCGCCGACATCGTGCAAAATGGCCAAATCGCCCACCGCGGTTTCGGGAAGGTCGCGCGGGGTCACCACGCCGCCTTCCTCTTGGGTGAAAACGTCTCCGGATTCGCAAAGAGGACCAGCGACCAAGGTGGGACGGATTCCGTCTTTCCGAACCGCTTGGCCCGAAACGAACGAGATCTCGTGCCAAGATCCATACATGGAGGGGCGCACCAGGTCGTTGAAGCCGGTGTCCAAGAGCACGAAGTGGTTGGATCCCTGGTCCTTGACGGCGCGGACTTCTGCCAGCAGCACCGCCGATTCGGCGACCAAAAATCGACCCGGCTCGATCTCCAGCCGCACCGGATGCCCCAGATCGGCTTCGATTTGCTTGCGGGCGCCATCCCAATGGCGGAAATATTCGTCGCAATCGACACTCGTGCCATCGTGCTTGTAGGGAATGGGAAGACCGCCTCCGGCAGAGATGGCTTCCAGATTGCATCCCACGGACCGGACCAACGCCACCATGGCATCGCAGACCGACTTGAGGTGCTCGAAATCGGCTCCCGACCCGATGTGCATGTGCAGCCCCACCAGATGCAAGTTGAACGTCTGGATCAAGGCGAAAGCCTCGGCAAGGTTTTCGTGCCAAATTCCGTGCTTGGAACTTTCTCCACCGGTATTGGTCTTGCGGCTATGGCCATGGCCAAACCCCGGATTGACCCGGATCCACACCTTGTGACCGGGGGACCGCTCGCCCAGTTGACGAAGCATGTCGGGAGATCCGACATTCACCGGAACCTTGAGCTCGACCACTTGGTCCAAGGTGGCGCGATCAAACACGTCGGCCGTGAAAACAATTTCCGAAGGCTCGCCTCCCACCACATACCCCGCGCTCAAGGCGCGACGAAGTTCGCCCCCCGAGACTGCATCCACCACCACACCCTGCTCGCGCATCAGGCGCAACAGGTGCACGTTCGAGCAGGCTTTTTGGGCATACCGTATGGTATCGAACGAGGCGAGCTGGGCGATCCGGTCGCGAATCACCGCGGCGTCGTAGAGGTAGCAGGGGGTTCCGTACTGGGCGGCAACCCGGGAGACAAGGGAGGCGTCGACTGTCTTCATTTGCCAAAGATAACGTCCCTAGCGGGTCTCCAGTTGGACCTCTGGGTCCTGTATTTCAGTGTCCGTTGGACGGAATGTGTGGTATGTTTCCTCGTCTTCCCAATTTCAGCGGATGGAGCGATCTCGCAGTGAGCAAGAAACTTGTGATTGCCGAAAAGCCCTCAGTCGCCCGCGACATTGCCAAGTCATTGGGCGGATTTACCGCCCGTGGCAAGGTCTTCGAACGCGACGACATGATCGTTTGTTCCGCTGCCGGACATTTGGTCGAACTGTGCATGCCCGAGGATTTGGACAAGAAGAAGTACGGCTTTTGGCGGTTGGATGCCCTTCCCATCGTTCCTGCCAACTTCCCCCTCAAGGCAAGCAAGGACGACGCCAAGTTCAAGGGACGCCGCAAGAAAAAAGATCCCGACGAAGAGGAGAACGAAGGCGGATCCGAACTGTTGGACATCATCGAGAAGGAAGCCAAGCGCCCGGACGTGACGAGTTTGGTGAACGCCTGTGACGCGGGTCGCGAAGGCGAGCTCATCTTCACCTACATCGCCAAGTTCCTGGGGATCGACAAGCCCACCGAACGGTTGTGGCTGCAGTCCATGACTCCGGGAGCCATTCGCGAAGGGTTCAAGCACCTGATGCCCGGCGACCAGAAACTGGGCCTCGCCCATGCCGCCATGTGCCGTTCCGAGTCCGACTGGTTGGTGGGAATCAACGCCACCCGCGCCTTCACGGTGCGCTTGTTCGGACGCGCCGGCAAGGAAACCGCCAACCTAGGACGGGTCCAAACCCCGACCTTGGCCATTTTGGTGCGTCGCGAAAACGAGATCCAGTCCTTCAAGCCGCGTCCCTTTTGGACGGCCAAGGGAATCTTCGAGGTTTCGGGTGAAACCTACGAAGGCATGTGGATTCGCGACGATTTCAAAAAGGGCGAGGATGTCGACGACCGCGCCGACCGTATTTGGAACAAGGCCCTGGCCGACTTGATCCGCGAACGCTGCAAGGGCAAAGAAGGTTTGGCGACCGACAAGTCTCGCGAGAGCCGCGAGTCTCCGCCCACCTTGTTCGACCTGACCACCCTCCAACGCGAAGCCAACAAGCGTTTTGGCTACAGCGCCCGGACCACCTTGGGTGCCGCCCAAGCTCTTTACGAGCGCCACAAGGTGCTCACCTATCCGCGTACCGACAGCAAATGCCTGCCCGAAGATTATCCTCCCGAAGTGGTGCGCATTTTGGGCCAACTCGGCGGTGCCTACAAAGGCTTGGCCGCCAAGATTGCGGATCCGACAAAGACCGTAAACGCCAAGAAGATTTTCGACAACGCCAAGATTTCCGACCACTTTGCGATCATTCCTACCGGCGAACCGGCCTCCAGTGCGCTGTCTCCAGTGGAAGCCAAGGTCTACGACTTGGTCGTTCGACGGTTTTTGGCGGCGTTCTTGGACACCTCGGTCTGGAAGATCGTGGAACGGACGACCCGGGTGGGCGACGACGCGTTTCGCACCACGGCCAAGGTGTTGGCCGTGGCCGGATGGCGCGAAGCGTTTGGCAAGGAAGAGGAAGAAAACGCCGAAATCGGCATGGCCTCTCGCTTGCCCGGCATGGGCAATGGCCAGGCCAAGGTGCAGACAGAAACGGTCTTGCTGGAAGGTTTTGAGACCAAGCCTCCCGCCCGCTACAACGACGCGACCCTGTTGGGTGCCATGGAAAATGCCGGCAAACTTCTTGAAGACGAAGAACTAGCCGAAGCCATGAAGGAGCGCGGCCTGGGCACTCCCGCCACCCGCGCCGAAACCATCGAAAAGCTGGTGGGCGCCCGCTACGTGACCCGCGACCGCAAGGACCTGGTTCCCACCGCCAAAGCGATGCAGCTGGTCCATTTGCTGGAAGCCATCCCCGTGCCGGAACTGGTGAGTCCCACCCTGACGGGCGACTGGGAGCACAAGCTTCTGGAAATGGAAAAGGGGCTGATCAAGCGGGAAGCGTTCATGCAGGAATTGGCCACCTTCACCGAAGCCATCGTGGTCAAGGCCAAATCCTTCGACCACGAGACCGGTTTTGAGGAAAGCGAGCCATTTGGCAAGTGCCCTTCGTGCGGCAAACCGGTCAAGGAAAAGCTCAAGGCTTACGAATGCACCGGTTGCGACTTCAAGCTCTACAAAACCGTCTCCCAGCGCATGATCACGCGCGACGAAGCCGAGCTTTTGATGGAGACCCGCGAAATCGGGCCGCTGGACGGATTTTTCTCCTTTAAGACGCGCCGGACGTTTTCCGCCAAGGTGAAGCTCACCGACGACTGGAAGACGGAATTCATCTTCGAAGAGCGCAAGGTCGGCGAAGACGGTAAACCAGAAGTTTCGCAGGGCGGACCCACCGATCTTTCGATCGGGTCCCTCCACCCCGAATTTCCTTGTCCCAAGTGCAGCGGACCCACCAAGTTGCGCAAGGGTCGTTTTGGTCCGTTCCTCTCTTGCCCGCGCTATCCGGATTGCGACGGGATCGTCAATTTCCGTCTGGTGGAAGGCGCGATCACCCCGCGCGTTCCCCGCAAGAAGAAGGAAGAGGCGTAACGGCCACCATGGAAGAGATCGCTTGGCAAGGCAAGTGGTTGGAAATGGTCCAGCGCGACGGTTGGGAATTCGTCCGTCGCCGCAATGCGACGGGAGTGGTCGCCATCATGGCCGCCACTCCACAAGGCGAACTGCTCCTGGTGCGCCAGCCTCGGGTACCGGTTGGTGGCGAAGCGATCGAATTGCCCGCCGGGCTGGTCGGAGACCAGGGCGACGAGTCCCCCTTGGTGGCCGCCGCCCGAGAGCTTGAGGAAGAAACCGGATGGCGAGCCGGAAAATTGACCCTGATCTGCAAAACCCCCTCTTCTGCCGGACTGACCTGCGAAACCGTCCAATTGGTTTTGGCCCAAGACCTGGTGCAAGTCGGGCCGGGCGGGGGGATTGTCGGGGAAGAATCGATCCGCGTTGAAAAAATTCCTTTGGAAAAAGTCCACGATTGGTTGATGGAGCGACAGGCCGAGGGAATATTGATCGACGCAAAAATTTGGGCTGCCCTGTGGTTTTTTCTTCCCCCCCGAGGATAAGATTCCTGGGGAGCGGCAATTCGATGGCAAACATTGTAAAATTCCAGGCAACGACCTTTCGGGAGAAACCATGGCGATTGTCAAGCCTTTCTGCGGCATCCGTTACGATCTCTCCAAAACCGGGACCGATCTTTCCGCCTTGGCATGTCCTCCCTACGACCTCATTTCGCCGACTTGGCAAAAGCAGCTCTACCAACGACATCCGTTGAATTTTGTGCGGATCGAATTGAACCAGGCCCAGGAAGGCGACAACTCCAGTTCGACCTACGACCGCGCTGGGGAAGTTTGGCAAAAATGGTTGGACGAGGGGATTTTGAAGCGTGACGAGAAGCCCTGCTTCTACCTCTATCGCCAGACCTTTACCGCCACGGTGGGCGGATTGGACGGCCGCTACTCCCGCATCGGCCTGGTGGCCTCCATCCACCTTCCCACCAGCGGGGAACCGGTCGTGCTCCCGCACGAACACACGCTGTCGGCTCCCAAGGAAGACCGCTACCAGCTTTCGAACCGCCTCGGCGCCTTCGTGGGACAGGTCTTTCTGTTGTACACCGATCCCCACCGGACCGTGGAAAAGGCCACCGAATCGGTCTTGTCTGCCGAGCCCTGGGCCCGCATGATGGACGATGATTCCGTCGAGCATCGCCTTTACGTGGTCGAGGACCCCTGGGTGATCGGCTTGATCGAGAAGGCGCTTTCCGACAAAACCTGTCAAATCGCCGATGGCCACCATCGCTGGGAAGCCGCCAAACGAATTTGGGCCGGACTGGATCCCGATGGCAAAGGCCACCACGGGATGCTGGCCACCTTGGTGAACACCGAAGACCCAGGTTTGATCGTGCTTCCGATCCACCGCATCTACCGGGGATTGGACGGCCTTTCGCCCGAGTCATTGCGTCGGAAATTGTCAACCCGCTTCACGGTCGAGGAATTCCCCTACGCGGGAGTCGATGCCGCCGAAGCTCTGTTGTCGACCGTGGCATCCACCGACCACGGCTTCGTGCTTCGCTGGAAGGAATCCCAAGGCATTTGGTTCGTCCATGCCCCCAAAGGATCCTTCGGGAAATTTCCCACCCATTCCAAGGAGTGGAGCGAACTCGATTTGGCCGTGCTCCAAAAAGTCATCCAGGAAGACATGCTGGGAATCGATCCAGAAACCTACGCCGACGGCACCCATGTCACTGCCATCATGGACGGCCATCTGGTGATGGATTATTTGGACGGCACTCCCGACAGCCAATTCGCCATTTTGGTGAATCCAACTTCGGTCGAGTCGATCGAAGCCGTGGCCCGCCAAGGCGAATTGATGCCCCAAAAGAGCACGTTTTTCCATCCCAAGATCTGGTCGGGATTGGTTTCTCTCCCCTTTCGCGAGTGAGTTCGAACCACAAGACCAGGCTTCGCCGGATCCTGGAAGAAACCCTCAAGGTCGCGATTGGCCTTGGCCTTTTGGGGATGCTCTGGCACCAAGGCTTGATCGATCCCAGGGTGATCGGCCGATCCATCCAGAATCATCCTGTGGGCATGGCTTTGGCGATCCTTGTCCAGGGAGCCATGTTCCTGATGTTGGCCACGCGTTGGAAGGTGGTCGCCCTTCCGAGCAAAATCTCGATCCCGCTTGAGCTTTCCACCCGACTCACCCTGACCAGCCAGTTCTTCTCGACTTGCCTGCCCGGCAATGGGGCTGGAGATTTGGTCAAGGGCTGGATCTTCTCCAAAACAGGAACCGATTTTGGAATCGTCCTGGGCACCATGGTCTTGGACCGCGTGGTGGGAATGACCGGACTGTTTTTGTCGTGGTCGGTTTTTTTGATCCTCGCGATCGCCACCCATCCCAGCTCGACGGGCTTATTGGTGCCCTTTTTGGTGGTGGCGGTCCTCACCACGGCATCCCTTCTCGTTCTGCTGGCGTTCTCTCGCAAGATTGATCGGTGGCTGGAGCATCGACCATTGCCCGAAGGAGTTCGCGCCCGTAAGGTTTACCAGTTCGTGGGTCAGACCGTCAAGCCGGTGTCAAGGGGAGCAACTGCGCCCAAAGCCATCGCGCTTGCCCTTGGTTTTTCACTGGCCATCCAATTCAGCTATGTTTTGACCGTCTGGCTGTCCGGACAGATTCTATCCACACCCATCGGGATCGTGGCGGCCGGCGCGGTGCTTCCGTTGGTGTCGCTGGTCAACGCCATCCCCATCAGCCCCGGCGGCGTGGGGATCGGGGAAACGGTGGGAGCCACGGCCATGCACGAGTTCGGATTGCAACAAAACGCCGGCGCCCAGGTCGTGCTCGTCGCCCGGTTCGCCTCGATTTTCTGGTCGGTGGTCGGCGCCTTGTGCTACCTCACCTTGCGAGCAAATCGGATCGTCCCCTCCTCAGCGATCGAGGGGCGACAGAAGTTGTCGTAGTTCCGATGCCGAAAGCTGCATCGCCGACGGCGCGCCTTCCACCACCCCCTTGATCAAGTCCTTCTTGCGCTCCTGCAAGGCGGCCACGCGCTCTTCCACGGTGCCCAGGGCGATCAGGCGGTAGACGAAGACCGGGCGTTCCTGCCCGATGCGGTGGGCGCGATCGACCGCTTGGGCCTCGGCGGCGGGGTTCCACCACGGATCCAACAAGATCACGGTGTCGGCGGCGGTCAAGTTCAACCCGCTGCCACCCGCCTTGAGCGACAACAAAAAGACCGTCGCAGGCCCGCCTTGGAACTTGTCGACTTCGGCCCCGCGATCCTTGGTTTCGCCGGTCAGTTTGGCGAACGGGGCGCCGATTTCGCGGACCAGTTGTTCGACCAGGGCCAACATGCTGGTGAATTGGGAGAAGATCAGGATCTTGCGGCCTTCTTCCAGCATTTCCGGCAACATTTCCGAAAGCCAGCACATCTTGGCCGAATCCTGCGCCGTGGCGGTCAAGCCTTGGGCCAACAATCGCGGATCGCAGCAGATCTGGCGCAAGCGCAACAGGGATTCCAAAACCACGATTCCCGATTTTTCCAAACCGACTCGGGCGATTTCCGAAAGCACCTTGCGATCGGCGGCGGCCCGGACCGATTCGTAAAGGTCGCGCTGGAAGCCGTCAAGCTCGACCATCTGGACAATTTCTGTCTTGGATGGCAATTCGGACGCCACCTGCCATTTGGTGCGCCGCAACAAAAAGGGCGCGATCCGGCGGCCCAGCTCGGCGGCCCGGACCGTGTCGCCGCGCGACTCGACCGGTTTGCGCCAGGACTCGTTGAACTTTCCGCGGGTTCCCAAAATCCCCGGGACCACCAGATCCATCAGGCACCACAACTCTTCCAGATGGTTTTCCATCGGGGTGCCCGTCAGGGCGATCCGGCGATGGGTCTTGAGCCGTCGGGCCGACTGGACCATGCGGGCTCGGGGATTTTTCAAAACGTGGGCCTCGTCGAAAATAGCCAATGACCATTCCCGCGCTCCAATCAAGGCTTCGTCGCGCACCAACAGCGGGTAGGTGGTGATCACGAAATCAGCGGGGGTTTGGAGCGCCAAAGCACCTCGATCCGGTCCGTGGTGGATGGCCACGCGCAGTTCGGGGGCCAGGCGGGCGGCCTCGCGGGCCCAGTTGGCAACCAGGCTGGTGGGGCAGACGATCAACACGGTTTGGTCCAACCGGCCTCGGGCCTTTTCGTCCAGCAAGTGGGCCAAGGTTTGGACGGTTTTCCCCAAACCCATGTCGTCGGCCAAAACGCCACCCAACCCAAGGTCGGAAAGAAACCGCAACCAACCCAGGCCCAGCTTTTGGTAGGGCCGCAAGGTCGCGCGAAGCCCAACGGGTTCGTCGAGCGGTTCGATGGCTCCCGGATCGCGCAGATTGCGACGGAAATTGTCAAGGGATTCCGAGCGTTCCCATCGGGCCTCCGGAATTCCGAGGTCCGGGAGGAAGGCCGCATCGACACGAGAAATTCGCGGCTTCCCCTTGGCCTCCAAGATGGTCTCCAAGGCCTGGACCATTCGGGCCATCCGGTCGGCCGGGATGCCGACCATCCGGCCATCGGGCATCCGGACCGGATAGGGGCGCTGGGTCAACGACCAGGCCCGCAAAATATCCAGCGACTTTTCGCGGAGGATGGATTGGAAGACCGGCACCAGATCGACCTGGTCCCCATCGATCTCGACCCCCAGCGCGAGCTGGAACCATCCCGGACCGTCTTCCAACAACCTCGCCCACCATTCCCCCACCGATGGAGGCAGATCCGATGGACTTGGATTTCCCAAGACCGATTCAGAAGGTTCTTTGGCGGGCAAGACCAGAGGGGGAGGCGTGATCCGAGGCGCTAGGGGTCGATTCCCCCGCTCCCAAGCACTCGAGAGCAAGGCCACTGCGTGACCGCACCACTCTGGTCCGCAGCGACGACAAAGCGGCTGGGTTGAGGGGCCGATCGGAAGGTTCATCTCGACCCACAACGGCATCCAACCCTTGTCAGAAACTGTCCCACCCAATTTGGTGCCCGAATGCTGCACGGTGATGGCACTGGTAGCCAAAAGGTGCTGTCCGCGCTCCCAGACGGAAGGCGATACCAACGCCTTCAAGGATTCCGGGGCCAACAGG
>CAIKAA010000554.1 GCA_903825275.1 uncultured Fibrobacterota bacterium
ATTCGTCGCCACCATAACGCCCCACGACATCGGAGGAACGGGAGGAGTTGCGCAAGATCCGCCCGATGGTTTCCAGTGCCTTGTCGCCCGTGAGGTGTCCGTGCTCGTCGTTGATCGCCTTGAACTTGTCGAGGTCCAAAACCGCCAGAGTCAACGGATGGCGGAAGCGGAAAGCGGTCCGAATTTCGCGCATGGCCATTTGTTCCCAGAATTTGCGCGCATACACCCCGGTGAGGGGATCGAGAGTGGCCATCTGGTAGAGCTGGGCGTTTTGGACCGCGACCGCCGCCTGGTTCGCGAACACATGGAGCATCTCCACGTTCTCGGGAGGCATTTCACTGGCGCGGTCCAAGTAGATGACGCCAATCGTGCTGGCGCCGATGCGCAGCGGTACGGCCGCATTGGACCGGCCTTGGTTGATGATGCCCTCGCGCAGTGCTGAACGGACGGTTTCGATGTCGGTTTCTGGCAATATGTTCTCGACCCGTTGTTCTCCTTCGAAGCGTCCGATTCCGGCATGGATCACCAAATCCCGTTCTTCCTCCAACATGGCCAAAAAGGCATGGGATTCGGGGGCGATTTCCTTGGCACCTTCGGGCCGGACCGCTACGAAGGAATGCACCGAACCGATCAGTCCCGCGATTTGAAACAAGATTCCCTGCAACAATTCTTCCAGCGGCTGGATCCGGTGTAGATCCGGCGTGACGTCGAGGATGTAGCGCAAGCCTTGGCGGCTCATTTCCAAGGTACGGACCTGCTTGGCAAACTTGAGTCCCACGTCCACCCAGAGCAAAAATTCTTCCGGGCCATCGCTCTTGTCGCAATATCCCTGGATGTCCAATCGGGCCAGCATTTCCCGAGGGGGGCGTTCGCTGGAATAACCTGTTTGCAAGATGATCTGGACGCGATGGTTGAAGGCCCGCACTTCATTGATCATTTCTTCGCCGGTCATCCCTGGCATGAAATAATCGACCATCAACAAATCGATGTCTTCGCGGCGCAGGATTTCGATGCCTTCGCGGCCATTGTCGGAAATCAAGACGCGATGTCCTTCCCGCTCCAACAATGAACGGGAAGAATCGAGGATTTCCCGGCTGTCGTCGACCAAAAGGATGGTTTTGCCAGAATCTCGACGCGCATTGCCTTTGCGTGCCATTTTAGGCCTCCTTCACTTCGGGGAGACGGACGGTGAAGGTCGTTCCGGTTGGAGAGCTTTCCACATCGATTCTCCCTCCGAAATCGCCCTGAACAATGTCGTTGATGATCGTCAAACCTAGACCGGTGCCTTTTCCGACAGGCTTGGTCGTGAACAGCGGATCGAAAATCCTGGACAGGTTTTCCTCGGGGATGCCGCAACCCGTGTCGGCGACCCAGATCCTGGTTTCCTGGTCCGCGGTGTCGATCCCGACCGTGATCGCTCCTTGGCCGTTGGATTCCATGGCGTCCATGGCATTTGTGACAAGATTTGTCACGACTTGGGAAAGCCTGTCCGGGATTCCCAGGATGGTGCAGGGCCGGGACCGGATGTCGAAGCGAACGGCGCATTTGGAGAACCTCAAGGCATGGGACAAAAGCAGGATCGACTCCTCCACCACGCGCACGCAATCGAAGATCTGTTTGTCCTTCACTCCCATGTCCCGGGTCTGGCTCTTGATCGACCGGACGAATCCACTGGCCTTCTCTCCAGCGCGTACTGCGATCTCGACGGCCTTGGTCATTTCGGAGGCAATTTCCTGGTGGTCCTCGGGACCCACATCCCTGTCTCCGATGGACTCGCTGTATTCCAGCACCAGCCGCCGCATTTCCTCCAGGGAAGATCTCATGGCCGAAAGCGGAGTGTTCATTTCATGGGCGATGCCCGCGGTGAGCTTGCCCAGGCTTGCCATCTTCTCGCTGTGGACCAATTGCTTTTGGTTCTTTTCCAAGGTGATCAGTGCGGCTTCCAGCTCGCGAGTCCTTGAAGAAACCTCGTTGGCAAGCCGCGCACCCATCAAGGCTGCTGAAATCTGGTTGCGCAACGCGTCCAAAAGCATGCCGCGACGCGAGGCCAGCTCCACGATGACGAATCCCAGAGGCGTGGATTCGAAAAAGAGGGGCTCGATGGCCAAGATGGCTCGGTGGTTGGCAGAGTTGACCAGGTCCCGCACGATTCCATTGATGGGAAAAATCTTGCCTCCGGGCGGAAGCTCGTACCGGATGCCGTGGTTGTAGGAAAGGATCAGGCGGATCTGGTCCATGTCCTGATTTTTTTCCCGCAAAAGGATGTGGCAGGTGTTCAACTGCAAGTTGGGAAGGTCACGGGCCAAGGTCTCGATCAGATGGGACACTTCGAAGGTCGTGATCAGACGGCTTCCGGTTTCGTGGAGCTGGCGGGTCCATCGCTCGATCCGCAGCGAGCGGTAGGCCGCTTGTTGCACCGCGCGCTCGTGGGAGACCAAGCGAAATTGGTGGAACAAGGCTTCGAATTCGGCGGCTTTTTCCTTCTCGGGGGGGATGAAGGCCGAGCTGGCGTTGCGCAACTGGGAAATGAACAGTTGCCATCGGTCCGCATCGTCGGTTTCCCGAGAGTGAGCTTGGAGCAATTTTTCAAAACCGACTAGGGCCGCGCCTTTTGTGGGATTGGTTGATTCCTTGGAAAAATGTTCGAAGAAATCGGCAAATTCCACGGAATTCACCACCGGCCATTCCAATGCGTCGATCTCGGTTTTGATGGAATCCAAACTTTGGGAGGAACCAAAATCGAAGGACGATTTTTCGTCGGGTGATTCGAAGCGTCCCTCGGCGATCGATTTGGAATGGCAACCGCACGAGCCTCGGGCGACCAGCGTCGCGGCTCCGTGGGTGACCATGGGAACGGGCTTTCCGGCCAACAGATCCAAGATCAGGCTCATGCTCAATTTGCCCTGTTCGGTGACCGGCTGGTGGACCGAGGTCAGGGCCGGAGTCGAGAACATGGCATCTTCGCTGTCGTCGAAACCAGTTACGATCACGTCTTCGGGGACGCGCTTTCCGTATTCCTTCAGGGCCTCCATGGCCCCCAGAGCCATGTTGTCGTTGGCCGAAATGATCGCATCGAATTCGATCCCGTTTTCGATCAGTTCCCCGACGCGCACTTGACCCATGCGGAAATCGAATTCACAGACCAGATCCAATTTGGGATCCAACGCAAGGTGGTGGCGGTTCAGCACGTTCAAAAAGGCCGAGCGCCTTTCGATGGCCTCGGGGTTTTGTTCGGGTCCACCCAGGTAAACGGGGCGTCTTCGACCGTGATACCCCACCACATGCTCGACGACTTCTTCCATTCCCTTGCCGTTGTCGAGAAGAACCGAAGGGATTCCCGGAATCTCGAGTCCGGATGAGACAAACGGGATAGGCGAGAATTTTTGGACGAATTCGAGGGTCTGTTGGGAAGTCAGGGTGTTGGCCACTACCGGAGCGATCAAGATCAAGGCGTCGACATCACTTGATGTGGCCAGATCGAAAGCCGCGTTGGCCATTTTTTTGTTCAGCCAAGGGGAATCGTAATCCCCGCCATTGAAACTCACCAGATGGCAATTATTCTCGCGGGCGATCTCCTCAAGACCGATCCAATGCCCGAATTGGTAGCTTCCTTCCAAATCGTTTGCGAGAAGTCCTATGATCGGGCGTTTTTCCATCAATCACTTCTCCGTGGCGGTGAACACCGCGTCCCAGTCCTTGGGGGGATTGGCAAGGAAATGCTCCGAGCGCGAGGCGAAAATTTTGCTTGGACAAGATTTGACACCAGGCTCCCCGTACCAGGGTTCCAATTCCAAGGCGGCCAGAAATCCATCGCGGGCCTGTTGGAAATCGCCTGCTACGTAATGGGCCCTGGCGGCCTCGAATTTTTGGACGCATTCGATCCATTTGGCGGGAGCGCCCTGGATAAGGCACAAGATCTCGTGGATGGTGACCGGTTCGGTCTTTCCAACCACGCGAACTCGGTCGATTTCGCGGGACAAGAATCCTGGCCCGGCAGCGGAAAGGGTGGCATCGGAAGCCAGGATGAAGACCCCGTATTGCTTGGACGCGCTTTCCAGTCTGGCGGCTAGGTTCACATCATCACCCATCATGGTGTAGTTCATCCGAAGGTCCGATCCCATGTTTCCCGTCACGATCAAGCCCGTGTTCAGCCCGATCCGCATCCGCATATGGTGGACGATCTGTGGCCACTTATCTCCTTCATCGTGCCATTTCTTCCGAAGCTCGGCCAGTCTTTCCTGCATGAGCACCGCCGACAGCATCGCGCGACGGGCGTGGTCGTCGACGGCGACGGGAGCACCGAACATGGCGACGATGGCGTCCCCAATGTATTTGTCCAAGGTTCCTTGGTTGTCGGTCAGGATCCGGGTCATCGCCGAGAGGTATTCGTTGATCAATTCCACCAATCGCGCCGGGGAACCGATCTTTTCCGAAAAGGTCGAGAATCCTTGGATGTCGGTGAAAAATGCCGTGATTTCCCGGACTTCTCCGCCCAGCTCGGGGAATTTTCCCGACTCGACCATTTGGTCGATCAGTTCGGGGCTGATGTAGGTCTTGAAGGATTTTTGCAGGAAGATGCGCTGTTTTTCCTCCAACACATACCTCATGCCCATGACCGCGATGGTGGCGGCCATGGCACTGAGGCTTCCGGGAAGGATGCCGAACCACCATCCCTTGTCGAAGGCAAAAACCGATCCACCAAACCACGAGAGGACCAGGAACGCGACCAAGGAAAGGGACCAAGCAGGAGAAAGCATCGAGGTGGCCAAACCCGCCACGATGGCCAGCCCCAGGGCGAGTCCGTTGTCCATCCATGGCGGTGCCAATCGAAGGAAGTCGCCGGAAAGGATGTCATGGATTCCCATGGCCTGGATGTTGACTCCGGGATGGCGACGTTCGATGGGTGCGTCGACAAAGTCCGCCAAGGCGTCGGCGGAAGAACCGAGCACATAGACGCGTCCGGGGATCTGCCCTGGGTCGTAACGCCCTTCCAAAAAGTCGAGGTAGCTGACGTGGCGAATCCAAGCCTGGTCGCTCTTGCGACCTTCCCAGCGTGACGGGGCGGCGAAAGGCAACAGCATGGCGCCTTGGGCGTCAATCGGGATACGGATCGGGTCGCCGAGATCGATTGTGTCGCCCCGTTTTAGCGAATCGATCCGGGAGCGAGGCAGGGCCAAAAGAGCCTGGAGGCTGGAACCCCGCAACGGCAAAAGGCTGGTGGCGAGACGGTTGCGGGATCGATCCCACCAAGCTTCGATCCAAACCGACAGATAGGCCTTGTGTTGGGGCTTCAGGCTTTCCAAACCACCGGGTAGAGCCCCGGGCAATTCGGTGAGGAAGGCGCGCAAGGCGGCCTTGGAGAGGGAAACCTGCGAGGCAATCGAACCATCGGGCCCGGGCCGCAACAATTCATAACCCGCGGCCTCGCGCCGGATCCCGACGGAATCCGAAAGCGCCGCTGGGGTTCCGTCGGACGGAATTTGTCCGATCCAGGCTGTGTCGGGCGCGAGCGAGGCGAGGGTTTTGGTGGTGACATCGTCCAAACTGTCAGGATAGGCCAGATGGGTCGTGAAATGGCCGGAGGAATCACGGGAAAGGATCACGTCGAACGTGGGCACGATGACGCCCTGCTTGGCCTTGGCCAAGCTGTCCAGTTGGGGTTTTGCCTCGCGAAGATTTTGGCACATTGCCCAAGTCAGCGCCTTTGTCGAGGTTTGGATATTGCCCATCGAGTCCTTCCAGAGTCGGATGGGGACACCCAAATCCAGAAAATCGCGGGTCAAGTGGAACTCGCTCGGGGAGCGCCCCAGCATGAGCAGGCTTGCTTGGAGGGCCAAAACCGGGTAGGCAGCGGGTTTTCCGGTTCCACCCGGAGCCAAAACGGTGTCCCGAAGTGTTGTGTCGGGATAGCGCCACAATAGATGCAGCCGTCGCACCTTTCCGTCGGCATCCGATTGGGTGTTGGCCAAACCGATTCGCGACGCGGAACTTGCCAAGGCGGGGTAGATGTTGTCCAGAGTCTTCTCTCCCAGCAGACGTGACAAATCTTGTCCAGTCAGGGGGACCCCGTTGGAAATCTGGCGTTGCCAAACGAGGGAGGTTTTGGGAATCCAATCCGAGGGATTGGGATAGCTTAAGTTGTCTCCAACCTGTGCTGCCACAATGGCCCGAGGGGCATTGGCGACGGCGTGTTCCAGTTGGGCAGAAACGTCCAGCTGCTGGCGAAGCGCTTCCCAAGTGGAGGGGCTGAAATTCTGCTCGACCCCGATGGCCCGGAGCTTGTTTTGGTAATCCGAGATCGCCTCGCGTCCCGAGTCGCTGGTTTTGAACAAAAAGTCGAAGACGATGGCACCGGCCCCGTTGCGGGTCAGGCCATCCACGATCCGGGCGTGGTAGGCGCGGTATTTGTCGCCATACACTCCCGACTTTTCCAAGGTTCGCTCGTCCACGTCCACTACCGTGACCGGACTGGGCGGGTCGCTTTCTTGAGGACCGGAAAAGACCATCCAGACGGAATTGCGCAAATCCGTGAGAACACCTTCCATGCTGGCGGCCGGCCCTTTGACGGCGTTCAAGTTCAGGAACAGCAACGTCGCGGCGGTAGCGGCCACCGAGGTCGATGTTCCCCAAAGGATGCGTTTGGCTGCCGAGGTCGATCGCCGATTGGCGGGTGAATCAGTCATAGCAAGCATGGTACCTACGCAACGGGCCAACCTGCAAGATCGAGGATTGGCTATTATTGGAAAAAACTTATGCCGCCTACCGAACCTAGACTCTCGAAAATGCGCGCGATTGCAAAATTGCGGACCCGCAAATACACCTTTGTCCTCGAAGACCTGAACGACCCCCATAACATTTCGGCGGTATTGCGAACCTGCGAATGTTTTGGACTCCAGGAAGTCCACATCATCGAGGAATTGCGGCCCTTCCGGGTCTCGACGGCCATCGTCAAAGGCGCAGACCAATGGCTGGATATTGTCCGATGGACCTCTCGCCAAGCCTGCCTGGATCACCTTCGCACTCGCGGATTTGCGATTGCCGTGGCCAGTTCACGGGCCGAAAAATCCTTTCATTCCTGCGACCTTGATCGGCCCTTGGCGATCTACATGGGAACGGAATTCGCCGGAAATTCCGACCACATCTACCAAAACGCCGACATGGTCTTCAAGTTGCCCCAACATGGTTTTACCGAGAGCCTAAACGTCTCGGTCTGCGCCGGAATGATGGTCGCCCATTTGGATCGCCACATGGACTTAAATGGCCGGGACCGATACACCCTCACCGAATCAGAAGTCGACGAAGTGGTGGAGCGCTGGAGCCTCGCGCACGATCTGAGGGACTGAGCTCACTGCGCTCTCGGACTGGGAGCGGAAGGTTGGATGACCGTGCCTTAAAAATTCCCACTTGGGAGGATGTTGTGTTTGTCGAAAGGCATTCACCCAGCGTTTTCCTCAAAGTGGAGTCAAGCAATGAAGATTATACCGCAACCTTTTGCGATCGTGGATCAAAATCCAGTTGGCGATCTGGATCGTGCATCATGAGCACGCCAGAGCTCCAGTGGAACGTGATCTTGGAACGCTTCCATCAAGGTGGAACTCCTTCCCTGCTGGAAATCGCGGAAGCCACCGGGATTCCAGCGGCGACGATCTATGGTTGGAAGCAAAGTACCACTAGCCAAGCCATTTTGGCCTCGGCGGCAGACAAGGTTTTGGGAAGCTGCCAGATAAACCACCCTTCGGCAGGCTCAGGGCATCGCCCCGCAGCTACGCCCCTGGCGCCAAAGGTGCCCTGCCGGTTTCGTGTTGCCGTAGCAGTCGACAGCGCTCGGGACAGGCTTCAGAGAATCTGAGCCGGAGGGGTAGGAATCGCAGCTCGTGTTTTGGGGATCCTGCGACCGCTACGTGTTCATAAAGCAGGCGGGGCATCGGCAGGGTGCCAGGGTTTCAACCCGAGCTGCGTTCCGGGCATGAGCTCGGGTTAAAACCCTCGCAGGGCCCTTAGGCACAGAAGGTGCCCTGCCGGTTTCGTATTGCCGCAGCAGTCGACAATCTCAGGACAGGCTTTGGCACCAGAGGTGCCCCGCCAAGGTTTGATTCACGCAGCGGTCGGGGAATCAGACCCGAGGAGATTGAAACCCCGGTGCGAACCGGTGCACCGAGCCTTCAACCAACACTGGATGGCCTAAAGATTTTTGGGCTATCCTAGCGATTCTTCAACTCGCCAGATGTTTGCGCAACCGCTCGATTTCGGCGCTGGAACCCACGGCGATCAAGGCCTGGCCGATGCGAAGAATGTGGTGGGGTGGCGGATTGAAGAGAAATTGGTCCTCCCCCAAATGAATGGCCACCGGCACGACACCCGTGGCTTCGTGGATATTGGCTTGGGCGAGCGGTTTGCCATCCCAGGAGGATTTTGGGGGAATGACCGCTTCATCCATCCGGGTGTCCCCGCTGGAGTGGTAGAGCATTCGGTCCAAAAAGGTCGTGGTTCGTGGGCGAATCATTTCCGAAGCCAAGCGCAATCCACCTAGGGCATTGGGCGCGACCACCGCCGTGGCTCCGGCGCGGCGCAATTTTCCGCTTGTTTGGGGATCGACTGCGCGGGCCACGATCCGCATGTCTGGACGAAGTCCTCGCGCCGTGATCACAATGAATACATTGACGCGGTCGTCGTTGGAGGCGACCAAAAGTCCCGCGGCACGGCGAATTCCAGCTTCTTCCAGCACTTCATCAAAGGTTGGATCGCCCACGACATGCGGGAACTCGCCGACCTGGCGCAAGGCGTGTTCCATTTTCGAAGCATCGGGATCGATGGCCACAAAACTGCGACCGGTTGCTCGCAATTCACGGGCCGCCGAGATCCCGGTTTCTCCCAGACCACAAATGATCTGATGACCTTCGAGGTTGGCAAGAGCCTTCATGTTTCTCCTTCGCCGCAGTGAGTGGGACAACCTACCTTCCAAAATAGCCGCAGTCAGGGAGGCGGCCAGAATGGCCACCACGGCAAACGACAACAAAATCAGGATGATGGCGAAAATTCGAGCATGGGGATTGGTTGAAAGGTCGTGGATTTCGCCGTAACCGACCGTTGAGACGGTCGTCATGGTCATGTACAAGGAGTCCAGCCAGGTCCATTTCGGTCCGCCCAAGGTATGGAAGCCCAGGGTCCCCAGGGTCACCAGACTGATCCAAGCCATGGCCGCTCTTTTCAAGAGTCGAAGATCCACGGTTCGAAAGTAGTTTCATCTTTGGAACTGTCTAGACAAATTCTGTCAGAGATCAATCGATCTGTCGTTCACTTATTGAAACACACAAAGGCCTTGCTGTTTGGCCCCATTGGAAAGAGATTCAATTTCGTGGAATACAGCGACATCCTTTTGGTATTTGGCAGCACGACG
>CAIKAA010000555.1 GCA_903825275.1 uncultured Fibrobacterota bacterium
CACCCTCTCGGATTATCCCGCGACCGACAAGTCGGCCAACTTCTTTCGGGGCACCGGCGGCTTTGCAAGTCCCCGGACGACATTTCGCCGGCTTCCAAGCGACCGCGCGGCCTTTCTTTGTTTGGCGATTGATTTCTGCTTTTCGATGGCCTGACGGCGTTCATTCGAGCCTTCGGGATAAATTTCAAGGCTTCGCGTCAGAATGACTTCCGCGAAATACAAACTGCCACCCTTGCCGGTGAAGTCATCCACGAGGCTGACGCCCCGCTCAATGACCTGACGACGTTCCGGTGATCCCAAGGGGTAAATCTCGTAGGCTCGATTGAGCCCCCATTCGACGAAGTTCAGCTTTTTCTCTTTCAGGCAGACCTCCGCCATGTCCATGCCGAGCTTGGCCAATTCGCGATCCGCCGCCGAACCGGGATTGTTGCGCATATAAGCCCCATCCAAGAATGTGACTGCAAGGTCGAATTGGCCTTTACCGACACAGGCGGTTACGCGCTCACAAATTGGTTTGCCTCTAAAAAGCCTGTGAAATTCGTCCGAGGAAATTTTTATAGCATCCATTTTATGTGATGGATAGGCGTCAAAGTTTTGCAAATAGGCTTCCAGAATTTCGTCCGCCGTGGTGAGGTTTGGGGTAGTTGTCTCCATGATGGCAATCCATCACCTTTTCCCTGACCCGTTCAAGCAAATTCTTCCCTACCCTGGCAATTGACCCATTTGTTCGGAATCTACGCGCCGGTTGGTTGAGGATTTGGCCGGCGCGTCCGCTTTACGGATATTCACCCTGCATGGGCCGCCACCTGCCGGTGTCCGCCTTTTTGTCTATTCATTTTCACGGTGTTTTTCCCTTTTGCCTCCGGTTCTCTTGTCGCCCTCACAAGCCCGCCTCTCATCACTCGGCCATACAGGCGGGACCCTCTAAGGCAGCCCCCGCCGCCGTCGTGATGGCGGGCTTTTTCGTGAAGGGCGACAAACCAAACCGAGCGGCATCAAGCTGCAAAAAACATACCATGAAAACAGACAAAAACAGTCGAACCAAAACCACGTCAGGGACGGACACCCATCCCGAGCAGGCTATTCCTGACACCAAGCCACTTCCGTTTTTCGAGGTGATGCTTGAACTGGAGCAACGCAGTAGCGGACGTGTTCTCATCCAGGCCGCAAATCTGCAAGAAGCCCACAAGCTGGCCAAAGAGATCCTCATGGACGAGGTGAACAACTGGGAAATCTACGATGACTATATGATGGTCAAATCCGTTGATTCCGTCAGCGAAGGGCAATCCCATGAATAACGGCGAACCCCCCACCCCGACAGGAACGCCAGCACAACCCGTTTGGGCTGTTCCAGCCACCAACCAAGAGGCCCCCTATAAAGATTACACCGTCAAGATTTACTGGGCGCGTTTTGACGAGGGGTATCACACCGTTAAGGCAAAATCCAAGGCGGAGGCGTTGGAAAATGCTCTCCAAATTGAAGCCTCCAATTTGGATGATGACTGCTTCTACCCGATTGAAAGCGTCATTCAAATTGTTTCGGTGGAACTCGATAAGGAGGAGCAAAGCCATGAGTAGCGATTCCCCCACCCCGCAATCGTCGGATGCCAACCAACCCAAACCCCAGCGCAAAACTTGGAGCGTCCCTCTGGGCGAACTCTGCGCCACCACCAATGCGGCCAATCAAATCCCCGGCCATGTGATGCTGTTGGCGATTGCCCGCCACTGCTCCGGTGACTGGGGCGAGGTTTGTCAGGAGGATTGGCTGTCCAATGACGAGGCGATGGAAGTCGGCAATCGGATTCTGTCCGCCTACACCGCCCCCGATGGCGTGAAATTCTGGATCATCACGGAATGGGATTGCTCCGTGACAACGGTTCTCCTCCCCGACGATTACTAAACTTTTGGTGAGTGG
>CAIKAA010000556.1 GCA_903825275.1 uncultured Fibrobacterota bacterium
ACGGGACGGATTCAATCCCAGCCTTACACGATTTACGGTATCGGCAAAATGATCTGCTCGATGGCTATGGACTTGGAACTCGGCTGAAGGCCAGCTTCGCTTATGAGCCACAGCGGGCGCTGCTAAAACAAAGCATGGTGACCAAGGCTCCTGCGAATGACACGATGTACCTCCAGAGAATGACTTGGGACGGGGCCGGAAATGTCGCGGGAATGCGGAGAAATCTGGGTGATTCGTTAGGCTTCGACGTGGACCACCTGTACCAGCTCAACAACATCCGTTACCCCGATGGTCAAGCGATCCAGACCACTTTCGATCCCAACGGAAACCGAACTCGCCTATCCCACTCCATGGGCCGAGGGACTACGGACACCTTCACCTACGCGGCTAACCGGGTGACCACCGGATACACCGCTCGCAAGGGATGGACGACCTTCAAACACGATTCTCGCGGGAACCTTGCTGTAGAGGCTTCATTCGCATCCGTTGGGGACACAGGCAATCTGGCCAAAGCCTGGCGCATCATCGAGCGGCGTTTCAACATGCGCAGCGAATTGGAACGGGTGCGGGTGATCTCACGCCTGGAAAAGACTGACACGACCTGGCTGCGCTTTGATTACGGCGAAGATGGAAACCGAATTTTATCGGCGGTCGGTAAGGGTGGAGACACCAGTACTTGGACCACGACCCACAAGTGGATCTACGAAGGCTCGGTGATCGCCGCCGACAGCGGATCGGACCACGGTTGGACTTGGCACCTTTATAATGGATTAAACCGGGTTGCCGAGGCAACCGACAGCGCAGGGCGTGCTCGGGTGCGTTATGTGCTCACCGACCACCAAGGCACCACACAGGCGCTTCTGGGTGATACCGGAGCGGTACTGGGGCACTGGATCTGGGATCCGTGGGGCAACATCGAGGAGAGCTGGACGCAGAGAACGACGGAGCTGCTTTACCAGGGGAAGCCATACGAAACTGCATTAGGGGAATGGGCGTTTAATGCAAGGTGGTATTCGCCGGAACGTGGAAGTTTCACAGGTCGTGATGCAGCAAAGGGAGGAATGAGCCCATATATCTATTCAAACAATAGCCCATCTCAATTTGTGGATAGGGACGGCAAATATCCTGATCCAGTGAGCTTTTTTTGGGGTCAGGCTCTCGCCTGGAATAACATGATTCGTACAGAAGTTTATCTGAACGATCAAGGTGCAAGTTATTTGCAAGTTGCTGGGGGTGGGCTTGGTGCTTACCTTACAACAACAGCGATGAGCGTTGTACTTTCTCCAGCAGTATCGGGAGGCTTATTAAATACTTCGTTGGCTTTTGGTGGGCTTGGAGTTGTTTCTGGTGCCGCATCCGCCACGGAAAGTCAGCTGGCTTACCATGGCACTTCTGTTAGTGATTGGAGTGGCCAAGCAATTGCCGAAGGAGCAGCAAAAAGTGGGGAATTCGGGCTAGCAATTGGAGTCGGAGCTTCATGTATTTATTGGCTTGGTGGCACTGAGTTGTCGGCAGGTCTTGGTGCTGCAGCTATTGAAGGTAGCCTGAATTGGATGACCGATGGAAATCCTCTTGGGAAGCCGAGTTTTACCCCTGATCTTGTTGTTCCCAATCAAACAAACAATCTTCACTTAGATTCCCCGCAATCTGGTATGGCAAAGCACGGATTTACCACGGAGATTACGCCATGAATACGGTTACGTCAATCATTGGCATCAGTTTTGGCGCGTTACTTGGCTTGTTTTCAGTCTCTTTTGCTATATTCGCTCAAAGAAAATCAGGAAAGAGATCTGGTTTATTGATTTTCGCTAGCTACACAATTGGATTTGTTCTTTCAATAGGCTTGATGCTTGGGGTATCTGCTATAGGACTCAAAGTTAATGTTTCGTCATTTTTTGTTACATTCCTTGTCTCTAATGCATTTTTGATATTCAGAGAAATTTTGAGTTGAATATGGCTCCAGCAGAGCAGACTTATCCTAGTGAGGCAGCGTTGGGGGAATGGGCGTTTAATGCCAGGTGGGATTCGCCCGAACGGGGCAGTTTCACTGGGCGTGACGGTTCTTTGCAATTCTGGTCACCTTACGGATTTGTACGCGACAATCCAGTTACTGACATAGATTCCGATGGAAAGGCGAATTATGGTAATGCATCAACTTTGCTAAGTGTTGGGAATCAGGCGTTAAATAATGAAAATTTCAAGCCTATTGGAGAAAGGGGTACAAAGGATCGAAAGACATTCTGTAATTTTGCCACTCAATTTATTGTGAATGCGGCTGGTAGTTCTTATGAATTGAATAATAAAACAGGTGGAAAAGCAAACGCAATGTATAAGGACCTCCAAAATCCGGGATTTGCTAGGGAGGTGTCCGAGGATGAAGCAAAGTCGCTTGCAAATGAAGGGGTTACTGTAATTGGAGCTTGGTATAATCCCAAAGGTGATCCTGGGCATGTTTCAGTTGTATCCCCTACTATTGCGGGTGATGATCCGGATGACATTTATTTTTTCCAAATTGGAGGCACTGTCGGAAGGAAAAATCTTGAAGGTGCTTTCAGCAGCCACGCAGATGATACGAAACTGTATGTACTGGAGGAGGATGTCCCGTCGATGGACCTGGGTTCCGGTATTGTCCCCGGGTATTACCCAGGGCTTGATCCGACCAAGGTTTTCAAATCTTGGAAGCAAGGTATTGAGACGTCAAGGGATGTTTCTTCAACCACAGATTCCAATTAATTTCGGAGAAAAAATGTTTAGCATAAGTTTTTTTGTGGCAGGAGTATTATCGTTTTTCACT
>CAIKAA010000557.1 GCA_903825275.1 uncultured Fibrobacterota bacterium
CGAAGCCACCGCGTGATCCGCCGCCTGCACCGCCACCGTAGCCGCCACGTGATCCGCCGCCTGCGCCGCCGCCTGCACCGCCACCGTAGCCGCCGCGTGATCCGCCGCCTGCGCCGCCACCGAAACCGCCACGTGATCCGCCGCCTGCGCCACCACCGTAGCCGCCGCCTGCGCCGCCGCCAAAGCCGCCTTCACGACGACCGCCGCCAAAACCGCCGCCTGCACCACCGCCAAAACCGCCTTCACGACGGGGACGACGCTCGCCGGCTTCGCGTTGGACCGCCTCGCTCACGCGGATATTGCGTCCGTCCAAAACGGCGCCTTCCATGGACTCAAGAGCCTTGCGGCCATCCGCCTCGTTTTCGAAGGCGACGAAGCCGAAGCCCCGGCTACGACCCGTGTCCCGATCGGACACAACGGTCGCTTCGGTAACCGTACCGAAGGCTTCGAATGCTTGTTTCAGGGTCTCGGCGGTTGTAGCCCAAGCCAGGCCACCCACAAACAGTTTCATACTTTCCTTTCACGAGACCCTTCTCTACTGACTTGCTTCGAATGATCTCAAATACGCCGATCTCAGGCGCACGCGGAAACAAGGAAATAATCACCTTGCGGTTCGTCAATCCCTAAACAATGGGTTTTCACGACTCTGGCATGATCACAATCAGCGGTTCGTGGTAATGGACATGCTGCCCTGGCTTGATCTTCACTTCCGTGACAATTCCTGGCTTCGCCGCACGAAGAGGGTTGCGCATCTTCATCGCTTCCAGAAGACACACCACCTGCCCGTAGACGACATGATCTCCCACGGCGACGTTCACTTCGACGATCACACCGGGGATCGGGGCGATCACGGAATTTTCTGTTCCGGGTAGGACATCGGTCTTGCGTGGCTTCCAGACAGGAACTGGCACTCGAGCCGAATGCTTGGGAAATGCCACGGGCGACGTCACCGGAGGGGTGACGATCGCGGGTGCTGGCTCTTCCACGGGCCAGACTTCCAAACGCTCCTCGTCGATCATCACAATGATCGGATTTGCCGTTAGGTCGCCAACCTGAACTTCGAAGGTCTTCCCTTCAACTGAAAGTTTCATCTTCATCGGATGCCTCGACCTTTGATGGTGCGACCGCGAGTCACAGCCTGCCACGCGGTGATAGGATTCGAATTGTCCGCCAAAGCTCCGTTCGTAGGAGTCTCTGTTTGGACACGCGCACGAGCAATCGCCACGGCCGCCGCCGCAACCTTTCGACGAAGCTCTTTGTCTTTGCGAAATTGTTCGCCCGCCTCACCCGCCAGCTTTCGCAAAACTGGCCGGACAATCCGGCTGGTCAACAACTTGAAAGGATTGAATTCCATGCTCCCCCCTTAAACCGGCATGTTGCCGTGTTTGCGCGGCGGAGTCGGAGACGATTTGTCGCGCAAAGCGCGGAAAGCTTCGATCACTTTCAATCGGGTCTCGCGAGGCTCGATGATGTCGTCGATGTATCCGGAGGCAGCGGCGAAGTAGGGATTGTTGAACCGTTTGCGGTAGTCTTCGGCCAGGCGCTTGGCCTCGGCGACCTTGTCCAACGCGGATTCGATCTGCTTCTTGAACAGGATGTTCACCGCGCCTTCGGCACCCATCACCGCGATCTCGGCAGAGGGCCAAGCATAAGTGACGTCGGTGCCCAGGTACTTGGAACTCATCACCACGTAAGCTCCTCCATAAGCCTTGCGGGTCACGATGGAAACCTTGGGAACCGAGGCTTCAGCATAGGCATAAAGCACCTTGGCACCATGCCGGATGATCCCGCGATGCTCCTGATCGACGCCGGGCAGGAATCCTGGACTGTCGATGAGGGTCAGAATGGGGATGTTGAAACAATCGCAAGTGCGCACGAATCGACAGATTTTGTCGGCAGCATCGATGTCGATCACACCCGCCATCACGGATGGCTCTTGTCCGACGATGCCCACTGGCTGCCCGCCCATGCGAGCGAGACCCGTGAGGGCGTTGCACGCCCAAGTCGGCTGGAACTCCCGCCACGAACCATCGTCGACGAGCCGTTCCACGACTTCGTGCATCACGTAAGGGACCATTGGGTCAATGGGGACGATGGAATTCAACGCTTCGTCCATGCGATCGATGGGGTCCGTCGAAGGAGCCGACGGAGGATTCTCGATGTTGTTGGATGGGAAGTAGGAAAGGAGATCGCGAGTCATGGCCAGAGCGTGTTCGTCGGAATCGGCAGCAAAATGGCTGGTTCCCGAAATGCTCATGTGGGTTTCGCATCCACCCAGGGTCTCGGCGTCGACCACTTCACCGGTGACGGCTCGAATCACGTCCGGGCCGGTAAGGAACATGTAGGAATGCCCTTTGACCATGATGATGATGTCCGTGATGGCTGGACTGTAGGCGGCTCCGCCTGCACACGGCCCGAGCATCACGGAAATTTGGGGAATGCATCCCGAATAACGAGCGTTGCGGCGGAAAATCTCAGCGTAACCGCCCAGACTCTTCACCCCCTCCTGGATGCGTGCCCCACCCGAATCGATCAAGCCGACCAAAGGTGCACCATTGCGCAATGCCAGGTCCATCAATCGACAGATCTTGCGCGAGACCATGTCCGACATGGTGCCGCCATAGACCGTGAAGTCCTGGGAGTAGACATAGACGGGACGACCTTCGATCTTGCCGTAGCCCGTAACCACTCCGTCACCGGGAATCCGCTCCATGGCGATTCCCAACTCGTCGCCTTGGTGGGAGACGTAGGGTTCCAGTTCATGGAACGTTCCCTTGTCGACCAAAAGGTCCAGCCGTTCACGTGCCGTGAGCTTGCCTTTGGCATGCTGGGCATCGACTCGAGCTTTGCCGCCACCTTGGCGCACTTTTTCGCGCATGGCGCGTAGTTCGAGAATCCTGGGATCTTCCTGGGACATGCTCCCTCCTTTGGAATCTACAGACGACGAAAAACGGAAAGGCCAAGAATGACCAAACCTTGGAGACACCATTGGATCCTGCGGGATTGGATCAGCGGAAGCTAGCCGCCTGCCCAAGGGTCGCCCGAACATCGGAGTGGGCAACTTAGCTATCCTGCCGCCCTCTGGCAATCAATCCGTAGCGATTGAAGCGATTTCTAGCTCGATTGCTCCCCAATTGGGCCATCACCACTGCCTAAAGGCCCCCACGAAAAGATCATGGCGCGGCTTGGATCAAGAACTGAACCACTCGACTTGCTGCTTCTACGGACAATTCATCGATCGCCTTGCGCACGTCCACCGAGGAAGGCGGAAATTCCTCCTCTCCCCAGGTTCCGACAAAGCCCAAGCTGATTTGCTTGCGGATCGAAAACCGGTCCACAGCAAGTCCACTGTCGGAATTTGCCCGGTACACCTCTCCTCGCAGCACCCACTCCCGATAGGCCAAAAGGGGAAACCACTTCCAGCGATGAAATTCTGGATTGGGCATGTCCACCCGGACCCACCCAATGGTATTTCTGCTGGTCAACTTTTTGAGTTTGGCCAAATTCGAAGGCGATTTTTCTCCCACCGGCCATTCTTGACGCCCCTGAAGCCTTGCCAACGAGTCCAGTGGGAACAAGTCGGCGTTTCGCGCCCGTAGCGAGTCCCGAAACACCGAATCCAACCGCCCCGACAGCGACGGAGCCGCAATCACAGGCTCTAGGTGCAAACTGATGGGGTCTGCGGACACCAGCCATGCCAAGGCGATCGCGAGGATCAGTGGCTGGCCTCCACCAGCTCCCATCGGGGTTCCGGAGACTCCCCCAACCGAAGCTCGGAACTGAACTTGAACAAAGGAACCGTCCGTTCCCCCAGAGGCACCAATTCACCGGTTCGCGGATTGCGCGCGGGCCTCGGTTGGCGTCTGCGTGTCAGAAAGGTCCCGAAGTTGCGCAGTTCAATGGTCTTATCCGCCTGGAGGTTTTCCCCCACCACTCGGAAAAATTCTTCCAAGACCTGCCGAGTCCGATTCTGAGACGCACCGGTAAGGAGCGCAGCACGCTGCACAAGATCCTGCTTGGTCGCGTTGGCCAACAAAACCTCCTGCCACTAAGGGTTGTAGAGTTTCAACTAGAATAACGAAGATCTAGTGGTTTTGGCAAGTTATCCCTGGGATAAAGTTGAAAAATGCGGAATCTGCGAAGTTGGTCGACCCTCGAAAACCTCCTCATGCCCGGGGGCCGATCTGCTCCTCCTGTCCCATTTCAACCGCAGGAATTCAGCCCCCCCCCAATCGCGGTGACGTCGCGTTCTCTCAGAAATGGGCCTAATCCTGGAAACGAATCCTATCGAGCTTGAACCTTGCTTGGCGGTTCCTGTGGATCCCTCAAATTGGGTTCAAGCCCCCCCTCCCTTGCCGAAGGAAGGTGGCGATCCTTCCCCTGGCGAATCCGCGGCCAAGTGAATGTGGCCAGACCTCGATGGCCCCAAGTGCTCGACCAAGGGGTTCTCGATCCCATTGCCCAAGCTCTGGTCCAGCGAATTTGTGACCACCTTCTCCTGAGGAACTGCCCAAATTCCAAGCGCCTGACGTTACCTTTTTCGTCCCATGATCAATCCACGACTCGTCCGTGAAAATCCTGAACTCTTGCGCCAAGCCTGGCTCCGCCGTGGCCTGGAAGCTCCCGTCGACCGCCTGGTGGAGCTCGATGAACTTCGCCGCTCCTTGATCTCGGGAGTCGAGGCCGCCAAGGCCGCCAAAAATCACGCTTCGGCAGAAGTGGGGAAACTGAAGCGCGAAGGCAAGGATGCTTCCGAGGCCATCGCTGCGATCAAGTCTCGCGGCGACGAGCAAGTGGAAGCCGAAGCCCAACTCGCCGCCACCGAAAAAGAGCTGGAAGACATTTTGATGGGGTTGCCCAATCTCCCCCAGGCCTCCGTTCCCAACGGCCGCTCCAGCGAAGACAATGTGGTGGCTCGCAGCTGGGGTGAAATTCAGGAGGCACCCGCTTGGGCGAAGGACCACCTCGTCGTTGGAGAAAGCCTCAAGCTGTTCGACTTCAAGCGGGGAGCCAAAATCGCGGGTGCGGGGTTTCCGGTTTATACCGGTTGGGGCTCCCGCCTGGAACGGGCCTTGATCTCTTGGTTTTTGGATGAGCACCGGGCTGCGGGATTTTTGGAAGTCCAGCCACCTCTGTTGGTCAATCGAGCCAGCATGACGGGAACCGGCAACTTGCCCAAATTCGCCGACCAGCTCTATACCTGTACCGAAGATGAACTTTACTTGATCCCCACTGCCGAGGTGCCGGTCACGAATTTGCACGCGGATGAATTCCTTGACCCCAAGGAACTGCCCATCCGGTACTGTTCCTACACCCCCTGTTTCCGCCGCGAAGCGGGAAGCTATGGGAAGGACACCAAAGGGTTTCTGCGCCTTCACCAATTCGACAAAGTCGAGATGGTGTGGTTCAGTGCCCCGGAATCCAGCGAAGCCGCGCACGAAACCCTTACGGCCCAAGCCGAGAGTTTGGTCCGCAAGCTTGGCCTTCCCTACCGGACACTTTTGCTATGCTCTGGCGATATGGGATTCGGAGCCGCCAAGTGCTACGACATCGAAGTCTGGGCCCCGGTCGAGAAAAAGTGGCTGGAAGTGAGTTCGTGCTCAAACTTTGAAGACTTCCAGGCGCGGCGGGCCAACATTCGCACCCGTGGAGCCGAGAACAAACCAATTCTTGTCCATACCCTCAATGGGTCTGGACTGGCCACGCCGCGAATTCTGGTCGCGCTTTTGGAAACCTACCAGCAGGAAAATGGCACCCTCAAGGTCCCTGAAGTCCTGCGCCCCTACCTGGATGGTTTAGAATTCCTCAGCGCCTAACGATCCTGCGAAAGGTCGCCCTGGTCTGGGACCTGCTTCGGAATCGATTGGGTCGAGGTTACCAGCGAGCGCCCTACCGCACTCGCGCTTGGGGCTATGCCGTGGCCATGATCGTGGTCGCCGGATTGCTCGCGCTCCACGGACTGATGATGTTGGAACTCGCCAAACGATCTCGCCATACGGCCGAACGCGAGGCCCAACTCTACGCCTTCGCCTTGACGGAGCGTGCGCTGTTCAACAAACAGGGCTACGACTTTGTGGAAGACGTCATGCGAGGA
>CAIKAA010000558.1 GCA_903825275.1 uncultured Fibrobacterota bacterium
GGGTCGTCGGTTTCGGTGGACTGCTCGGGACGCGACGAACGCGAACTCCCCAACACCTTCGTGGACTACGACGCCCAACCGCGCGAATACTTCTTGTCGGCGGTGAACACGGTGCTGGACGTGCACACCCGCGTGTCGGACTTGTACAGCACGCCCCACAACCAGATCGCCGAGCAACTGCGCCTGACCATCGAAACCGTGAAGGAGCGCCAGGAAAGCGAACTGTTGAACAACAAGGAATACGGGCTCCTGACCAACGTCGCCCCCGAACAGCGCCTCAAGGCCCGCACCGGCCGCCCCACTCCGGACGACCTCGACGATTTGATCGCCAAAGTGTGGAAGGAACCCGGATTCTTCTTGACCCATCCGTTGGCCATCGCGGCATTTGGTCGCGAGTGCACCCGCCGCGGCGTGCCTCCCCCGACCGTTTCGCTTTTTGGCTCGCAGTTTTTGACTTGGCGCGGCATTCCGCTGTTCCCGTCCGACAAGATTGCCGTAGAAAATGGCAAGTCAAAAATCCTGCTGGTCCGCACCGGCGAAGGACGTCAGGGCGTGGTGGGTCTGTACCAACCAAACCTGCCGGGCGAACAGAGCCCCGGTCTTTCGGTGCGCTTCATGGGAATCAACCACAAGGCGATCGCCTCGTACTTGGTTTCGCTCTACTGCTCGCTGGCGGTGCTGGTGCCCGATGCCCTGGCGGTGCTGGAAGACGTGGACACGAGCTTCTACCATGACTACAAGTGACGCCTCGGGAATCCCCGACGTCCAGACCCTGACCCGGATGGCCAACGCCGCATTGGCCGCCTACGAGAAAGGGTTGGGCGACCAAGTCTTCCACCAGGCACAGGGCGCGTCGCCTGTCCCGGGGATCGCGGGACATTTTCCGGTGACCGGCCCGGGTGCCGATTTCGCTGGGACAAATTCTGTCCCGGATCCGAAACCGCACGCCCAGTTCGGTGGCGCCCCGCCGTCGCACCCAGGCATGCCGGCGACCTCGCCCGTCGCTCCCCCACCGTTGTCCTTCTCTCCCGAACCGGCGTCGACCATTCCGGCGGGATCCGCTCCCACCGGCGTGATTCCGGCTTTGGTCTCGCCCGAATCGCTGGGTTTTCCCGGCGAAGCGACCTTGCGGCAGCTTTTGGGGTCGAACCTTTCTTCGGCTCCCCAATTGCCCTCGCAACCGTCGAGCGCCGCCTCCTCGCCGTTCTATTTTTTGGATCATGCCAAAACCGGCCTGGCATCGGGTCCACTCCCGTCTGCCGGGTCCAGTCCCTCGCCGGGATCGGTGGCCGCCCCGTTCGACCTCAACGTGGTGCGCGCCGACTTCCCGATTTTGAACCAAAGCGTGAACGGCAAGCCTTTGGTTTGGCTGGACAATGCCGCGACCACCCAAAAGCCGCGCCAGGTGATCGAACGACTTCGCGAATTCTACGAACGCGAAAATTCGAACGTGCACCGCGCCGCCCACGAGCTGGCGGCCCGCTCCAGCGACGCCTACGAAGAGGCGCGCAAGAAGCTGCAACGCTTCTTGGGAGCCGCAAGCCCCAACGAGATCGTGTGGGTGAGGGGCGCGACGGAAGGCATCAATCTGGTGGCCCAATCCTGGGGTCGTGCGAACATCGGGGCGGGCGATGAAATCGTGGTGTCCAACCTGGAACACCACGCCAACATCGTGCCCTGGCAGATGCTAGCCGCACAGAAGGGCGCCAAGATCCAGGTGATCCCCGTCAACGACGCGGGCGAGCTATTGTTGGACGAATACGCCAAGCGGTTGGGACCAAGGACGAAAATTGTCGCCGTGACCCAGGTATCCAACGCCCTGGGGACCGTGACACCGGTGCGACAGATCGCGGACATGGCCCATGCCGCGGGCGCCAAGGTGCTGATCGACGGCGCCCAAGCGGTTTCCCACATGCCCGTGAACGTGCAGGCGATCGGGGCGGATTGGTACGTGATGTCGGGGCACAAGGTGTTTGGTCCGACAGGAATTGGCGTACTCTACGGACGCGAGGACCTGCTGAATGAAAGCCCGCCCTGGCAGGGAGGCGGCAACATGATCCAGGACGTCACCTTCGGGAAGACCCAGTACCACAAGGCGCCGGGGCGTTTCGAGGCCGGAACCGGAAACATCGCCGACGCGGTGGGTTTGGGAGCGGCGATCGACTACGTGACCAAGCTCGGAATGCACCACATCGCTTCGTGGGAACACCAACTGCTGCACTACGGAACCCACTTGTTGAAGGGGATCGCGGGATTGCGTTTGGTGGGCACCGCCGCCGAGAAGGCCGGAGTCCTTTCCTTCGTGCTGGAAGGTTACAAGACCGAAGAGGTGGGGGCGTTGTTGAACCAGGACGGCATCGCGGTGCGGTCGGGCCACCACTGCGCCCAACCGATCTTGCGCCGCCTGGGATTGGAGGCCACGGTGCGTCCCTCGCTGGCGTTCTACAACACCTGCGCCGAACTCGACACCTTGGCGGAATCCGTCAGCAGACTCGCCTCGCGGCGAGGTGCCAAAACCATCTCCATGCCGGGGTTGCGAGGGGTCTGAATCGCCAAGACAGTTTTTGACACAAGGCTTCCACTCCGATTGGGGTGGAGGCCTTTTTAAATCGATTTTCGGCTTGCGAACCAAAAAACCACGGCAACGGATGGGGACCCTAGGCCTGGATTAAATCAGTTCCTCACGGACCGACAACCACAGGTTGGAGCTTGCCCTGTACGGGAAGGAAGTGGCTCCCGACCGCTTGTGGGGTTCCCAGAAATACCGGACGCCCCTGCAGGTCTGTAGCATGCATTGACAGATTCTGACCTTGGATTCCTGGTGACCGGGAGCGGACTCCTTCATAATATTGGGGCACCCATGCTGATTGGACAATGGAATCAGAAATTCCAGAGACACGGAACTTCCAAACGGCATTCACATGGACCCACCCTGGAACAAATCCATTCGGTGGAATCATTTTCGGGAACTGCGTGGTGATGGAATACCCGGTCCAGGAAAGGAAAGTTGAAACGATTAGACTGGACCGATTTGAGATGCGGAATTTGTGCAGGGCTCCGCTCGGGATTGTTCCGCCAAATGTTTCTTGCTGCAACCAAAGGGTGTCCGATGCGTCGCCATGGAACATTGCCATTCCGATGGTGTAGTTAGAAGGCAAATTCCCACCTCTGGAGATCCGAACGACCAACGAATCGACGGTGCACCCAGTGTCCGCAAGGCAACGCAACAAGTGGGTACTTTGCGACGAGATTGAATCCCTTCCCTCCCCTCCCGGGTGGCCTATGGAATCGATCCATTGGACCCACGTTCGGGTGGCGTCAAATTTTGCCCAATGGGGACGAACGGCACTCGAGTCGTGACGATGCCCGTTTGGAAAAGAGGTGCCAAAATCCAGACGGTCAATTTCCAATGCCCAGTCGGCGGTGCGCCCGTGCACGCGCCACCAGGCCGAGTCATTGTAGTGGACTTCGGTGGCAAACCGGCGATTCATCAAATCATGCCAATACCCCCAAACGAGGTTGGTGGTATCCACAGACTTTGGCGCCAGGGTGACGAAGGCGTTCTGGGAACGGAACCTGAATTCAAATCCTCCTTCTTCGCAAAGACACAACGATTCGGGGTCGAACAGCGTCATTTTGGTGCCATCCACACTCCAGGAAGTACTGGCATTGGATACCAAGGACGTGATCGTCGTGTCTTGTCCAAAATGGCCCGCTCCAGCCAGCGCAGGGAGGGCGATCAGGACGGAGAGGCTCGGCAGGTTCATCTTCTTTCCTTTGGATCGAGGTGGGTCTTCTCCTATTTACCGTCAGGCCCCTGGAACGTGTGGGCCTAATTTATGCCCATTGATTTCGTCCCTCCTGGGCATTTTGAAAACCCTTGCGAAAAGCCACGCGGTCCGCTGGAGGTACTTTCCTTTTATCCCCCTCCCTGATGAATTTCGGGCAGGCCTCCCCTCAACCAGCCTCGATTGTTGCCGAGGGGCGACCCGTGATCTCGTGACCGGCGTCGCGCGGCAGTGCCCGAAAGCGCCAGGCGGCCACGAAGGCGAAACCGTCCTGACCGCCGAAGTGGCTGGTGATATCGGCTGGCGCTCGAGCGACCCCGCAAGCGAGGTGCCCGTCGAAGCGACCTAGTCAGGCCGTTCGATCCACTCGATGACCCGCGATCCGCTCCTGAAACGAATACCACAGGGTCCACATCTCGCAACCCAAGCAGAATCCAAAGGACGCCTCCAACATGGCACAGACCAACAGGACACCCGCCACCAAGTCGGTCGCCAAGCGCAAGTCGAATGAGGTCAATCCCACCAGCGTGAGGGTGAACAAAAGACCGATGCGAGCCGCGAAGCGCTTGGGTCCGGCATCGACCAGCCGCGGCGTGACTCCGATTGATTGGAGGAATCTGGACGCCAGCCGCCCCAGCACGCTCCAGCTCGGGCGCGAGAAGGCGCGAAAGGCGAAATCCTGGGCCAGGAAGAGAAAGATCCAACTCGCCCCGCCGAACGGCGCCCACAGACCGAACAGCGTCAAAAGGACCACCAGTCCTCCCACCACACGGGCATTTTTCTCGTTGATCTTGTATCCAGCAATCGGGCAAACCATCATCCACCTCTTTTTTATCCATAGATTCTATCGTCTTTATAGTCAACCAAGCCATTCCGCGAGGCTTCTGGTCCCTCTATAGCCACAGGCGAGGTTACCACTGGGCTTTGGTGCTTGGCTAGCTGAACCTTCCTCCAAGTATACATACTAGCCATGTATGTTTTGTAGGATTACTTTATCACGATCGATCGATCTGATTCACCTTTACGCGAGGTCCTTGGCCAAGGTCGTCGTCCCTGTCGATTCTGCGCCCAGCACCACGATCCGAAGGCAAAGGCCGGCGCGCACCGCCTCGGGCAACAGGTCCCAAGATCCTGGAATATCCGCGCGAACTCGAGTTCCGGAAACCGGACAATTCGTGCGCGAAGGATCGAGGACGACCGGACGCACGCCCAATCGATGTCCCAATTCGTATCCGTAGCGTTCCGACGAAAAAACCGCGTCCAAGGGCGGAAAATTCGAATTGGCGTCAGCCTGCCGGATCGCCTGGCGCATGATCTCCACATGGCCTTCCCATATGTCGGGATCGGCATAATCAACCCTCAAATCATCGACAATCCCTGTAACACGCACAAGCGGGAAGGCAGCAAGGGCCTCCCGAAGCCAAGCCACCCGCTCCGCGATCGAAATACTTTCCACCGAGGCACCCAATACTGCGACGGTGACATGGTCGCAAAATCGCGCGGCCATCGAAGCCAAGTAGATGTGTCCAAGGTGGGGTGGATAGAATTTCCCGGAAACGAGAGCGTGGCGGGGACGAGGAACCTTCATCCCACCTCCCCAATCGACGTCGCTGGCTCAGACAACAGCCGCTTCCAGCGACTCCATCCCTGGAGGCACAATGCCAAGAAAACCACGTACAATGCCGCAATCAAAGGCAGATGGCGCGACCAGTAAAGCGGAACGGATACTAGGTCGACGGCGATCCACCAGGGCCAGCAAGCGATGGACTTGCGGTTTAAGAGCCATTGCGCCCAAAGGCTCGAAGCCGTGATGAACGCATCAGGCCAGGGCGCCGCACCGCCGGCTTGGACCAAAATCTGTCGAATTCCCAGAGCCGCGATCAGCGTCACCACAATTCCCCAAAGATGGTCCGATTTCTTGGCGTTTTCCGGCGGGGCTTGGGCGGCACCTGGCAATCGGCCCCACTCAAGCCATCCCTGGACACTCAGCGCCAAAAAAACTCCTTGGAGCGTCATGTCACCGAACAAGCGGGTTTGGTAAAACACCAGAGCCAGAATGGCGCTGTTGGCGATCCCCATCGGAAAATTCCAAATGTGCGCACGAGCGGCCAGCAACACGCAGGCGATCCCCGTCGCGAAACCCAACAGGTCACCAACAGAAATCGGCGAGGAAGCCACGATCCAAATGGGCGAAACAAAATCCTCCAAGCCAGTGTTCATGAATGAACTCGGCTTAGATCACCCAGTTGAAGTCGTCCTTGGGCAGGGCACGCGCTTTTCTTTGGCGCTCCAGCACGTCGGATAGGCTGGTGTTGTCGTAGATGCCGGCAATGGCGTCGCGTACATCTTTCATGACCATGCGGATGCCGCAAAACTGTTCGTCGTGGCAATCGGAACATGGTTGGTAGGCCGTCTGACTGACGCAGGGAACCGGGGCCAACGGGCCGTCCATCAACCGCACGATTTGCCCGACCGTGATGCTTTGGGGGATCTTTGCCAAGTGGTAGCCACCCCCCTTGCCCTTGCGGGAGGCGAGGAGGCCGGCATTGCGCAAATCAAGCAGGATGATTTCCAGGAATTTTTTGGGAATGTGGTCGCGCTCGGCAAGGTCCGCGATCAGAATCGGTTGTCCCGGAGTTTCACCTGCCAGTGAAAGGCAGGCTTGAAGGGCGTATTTGGCCTTTTTTGACAGCATAGATACCCTTCAAGGAAACAATCCCCAAAGGTTTCCACAAGGTCAATAAAATCCACCTAGCAGATCGAGAGAAGCGTCCCGAAGCCCGTGAATCAGTTGCCGACACCTTCCCAGAGAACCGTCGAGAGGTATCGCTCCCCAGAATCGGGAAACACGACGACGATGGTTTTCCCCGCATTGGCGGGATCCTGGGCCAGTCGGGTTGCGGCCACCACGGCGGCCCCCGAAGAAATCCCCACCAAAATGCCTTCCTGGGAGGCGAGGTCGCGCGAGGCCGCGATGGCTTCGGCGCTGGAAACCCTTTCCACCCGGTCGATCACGGACAAATCCAAGTTGGCGGGCACGAATCCCGCCCCGATTCCCTGGATCTTGTGGGGGGCCGGCTTGAGCTCCTGCTTGGCCAAGGTCTGGCTGATGACGGGGCTTTCCTCGGGCTCGACGGCCACCGACAAGATCGATTTTCCCTTGGTGTGCTTGATGTAGCGCGAGACGCCAGTGATGGTTCCGCCCGTCCCCACTCCCGACACGAAAATGTCGATCGCGCCGTCGGTGTCTTCCCAGATCTCGGGACCGGTGGTGGTTTCATGAATCTGTGGATTGGCGGGATTTTTGAACTGTTGCGGCAAGAATACGTGCTCGGGATCGGCGGCGGCGATCTCTTCCGCGCGACGGACGGCTCCGCGCATTCCTTCGGCTCCCGGCGTCAAGATCAATTCCGCCCCAAAGGCAGCCATCAGACGGCGGCGCTCCAACGAGAACGTTTCGGGCATCACCAAGGTCACCTTGTAGCCTCGCGAAGCCCCGACAAACGCCAAGGCGATCCCGGTGTTGCCGGATGTGGGCTCCACGATGCGCACACCTGGCCGCAAAAAGCCTTTCTTTTCGGCGTCCCAAATCAGTGCCGCCCCCAGGCGGCACTTGACCGAATAGGCGGGATTGCGCCCTTCGATCTTGGCCAGAATGGTGGCACCGCTGCCGGCGGCGATGCGGCGCAGGCGGATCAGCGGGGTCTTCCCGATGGAAAGCGAGTTGTCTTCGAAAATCTTGGCGGCCATGGGCGTTGCTCCTTATGGATGGATTGGGGGGAGAGACAGTTTTTGTCATATCATCAGATGACGTAGTCGACCTGGGAAGGCCGGCGGCTCGTTTCCCAATGATCGAGCATGGTTTGGAGGCTGGTCTCGTCGAGCACCTTCATGAGGCTGCCGCGAACTCCCTTCAAGAGAGTCGACACGTTCGATTCGTCGACCCCCGAAGGCGGATGATCCAGGACGGGGCGAGGCGCTTCGTCCTGCTCCAAGTGGAAGGAACCGGTCAGGCGAAGGATCTCCCCCACCGAAATCGCGCTGGGCGCACGCAACAGCGAATAGCCGCCGTTGCGCCCCTTTTTGGACTGGAGGATGCCGCCACGCCGCAGATCCTGCAGGATGCTCTCGAGGAATTTTTGGGGAAGATTCCCTTCCTGGGAAATCTCGGAAATGATCATGCTCGACCTGTCGGGATGACGTGCCAAGTTCAAGCAGGCGCACAGAGCGTATTTGGTTTTCATGGAGAACATGGAATCAATTTACGACTACATAACCTATAGTATTACTGGAGTTTGAAAACTGCTCAAAAATCATCAGTTCCAAGAGTGTCTCCGACCCTCAAAAGGCCAGAGACGTAAGGTTCATGCCAACTGCAATTTCCGCTTTTCCTCGGGAACTGGCACCACCTCTTCCTCGACCGGCACCGGACGGGTCCAAAGTCGATCCAGACCGCCCACGGCCAAATAGTGGCGTTGGTTCGGATCGATTTGGGGAAAATCCAACCGCTTGTGCATACCTCGCGTCTCGGTGCGCGCAAGCCCCGCGAAATAAGACCATCGCGCCGTGGCCACCAGACCCGCGGCTTCCCGGGACCGGATCAGGTGTTGGGCGGTGTCGGAAAGCGGAGTCCCCTGGATGGTTTTCCAAAGCTCTTCGAGCTTGGCCAGCGAATCGAGCAAGGTTTTTTCGGAGCGGAAGATGTTCTTGTCGAACGGAAAGACTTCCTCTTTCACGCCCTTGACGATCGAGGCCGCATCCCAGACAGATTCTGACGGAATTTGAGCCGTCAGCCCCACGCGTCCGGCGGCTTGCAGCACTCGCTTGGCCTGGCCCCCACCGAGATTTCGAGCGAAGTCCGCGGCGGCCCGTCCCGCGATGTTGCCCGATCCGATGGCCCAGGTCATGTTGGGCCCCGCGCCGCCGGTAAATCCGCCGCAGTTCAATTCGCGACTGGCCGCGTCGCCCGCCGCGTAGAGACCTTTCACGGTGGTCCCGCATTCCTCGTCGGCGATGCGAATGCCACCGGTCCCTCGCACGGTGCCTTCCAAAAGCAGGTTGATTTCCCATTGCTGCTGGAAGGGATCGATGCCGACTTTGTCGAAAGCCGCGAAGAAATTGGGTTGCATGGCCCGCAAAAGCTCGCGCTGCTCGGGCAGTTCGGTGTCCTTGTCGAGCTTGACAAAGACCGGTCCCTTCAAGAGTTCCTTGGCAATGGCCGACGTCGAGCGGTGGCCGTTGCGGTTGAGCCCCTCGATCTTGTTTCCGTCCTTGTCGTAGTAGCTGGCGTAGCGGTAGTAGGCAGATTTTGTCACGCTTGAGTACTTGGGCGCGGGCGAGTAGTGCGCCGAGAATTCCATTCCCGAAAGTTCGCCTCCCACCTCGGCGGCCATCAAGGCGCCATCGCCCGTGTTGGTGTTGCAACCCAAAGCCTTGGAAAGCCAGGCCACCCCGCCGTTGGCGAGAATCGTGGCCCCGGCTCGAACCGTCCAGGGGACATTGGTTTGGCGGTTCAGGCCACGGGCACCACCCACCGCACCCTCCTCGTCGACCAAAAGTTCCAAGGCCGGGCTTTGGTCCAAGATCTGAATCCCCTTCTGGAGCAGGACCTTGCGCAGGATGCGCATGGTTTCCGAACCCTGGAGGCCGCGGTAGGCTCCGTCGCGACCGTATTTGGGGATCTCGTATCCGCCCCATTCCCAGATGCGGGGAGCGCGCTCGTAGGTGATTTCCAGCAATCGATCCCACCACTTGTGTTGGGCCAAAAACCCACCCAACGCGTAGCGTTCGAATTTGAGGGGATCGCGCAAAAGCGCCACCGGCGGAAGCACCTTGTGCCCCGAGGTGCTGGCCGCATAGGCGCCGCTCGTTCCCAAGTATCCCTTGTCGGCGACCACCACCGAGGCCCCGCGCTCGGCGGCGGCGATGGCCGCCCAAGCGGCGGCAGGCCCGCCCCCGACGACAAGCACATCGGCCACCAGCTCCAATCCAGATTCATCCAATCGACTCATGGCTTACTCCTTGGTCGTCACAAGACGACAGTTTTTGGCAACACAGGTTTGGTTCCAAGATCACGACACGATTTTTTTGGGATTCAAAAGGGGGAACCAACCAATTCACGCAAGGCGTGGATCTTCTTCAGGTTGTCGATCGGGCTTTGTCCTTTCCCCCATCCCAAGTTTTTGCGATAGGCCCCGAACAGATCCTTCGCGACCAGCTCTTCCTCATTCCATTGGACGCGCGCTTCGGCATGTGCGTCGACGAACAAGGCATCGGCGGGGCAATAGGCCTCGCACAAAAAGCAGGTTTGGCAATCTTCGCGACGGGCGATTTTGGGAGATTCCCCGGGCATGGCGTCAAACACATTGGTGGGGCAGACTTTGACGCATTTGTCGCACTGGATGCAACGCGAGAGGCTAAGGACTTCGATCATGGCAAGGCTCCTGATGATGGAGTGTCTACTCCGTCGATGGGAAGGATTCGCATTCTCAATATATAGTCTATTGGTTAAGTAGTCATAACGAAAACCCCAATTTGGGGCAGAATCGAGGTTTTTGCTGATTTCCAAGCACTTTTCCGCCCAGTCAAGGTTTTGACCAACCATTTATTGACTTAGTCTATCTGTTTACTTAGCTTATCTTCCATGACCTCAAACGCCAGACCCTTGGCTCGCCTAAAGCCTAGCCGGACCCTCGACCTGCTTGACCGATGTCGGTGCGGACCGCAGAAGCCCATTTCCTAAACCAGATACGTTGCCTCACGAGAACCTCGCCGGACCACTCCTCCTTGGGAGAGGTTTTCGATCGCGCCGTTCTCGCACCAACCCAACCTTTGAAAGCGCAAACAAACCCATGAAAAATCTCAAAGCCAGACTTGTCCTATTCTCGGGATTGGCCCTTGCGTCCCTCGCAAGAGCCCAGGTCGCCGAAACCACGCCGCCTCCGGTAGAGAACTCGGTCGATCCCGCGGTCGCGGACACCAACAAAACCCCGGTCACCCGCGAAGATCTCACCGGTGTGATTGGACAAGTTTTGAACATCGACGACTATTACAACCGCGCCCTAACCTTTACGGTTCCGGCTGTCAACCGCCCGCTGACCATCGGCGCCACCATCCAAACTCGCTACACCTACATCCAAGACCAGCCGAGTCCCAACACCTTCTCCATACCCTTAGCAAGCTTGACCTTTACGGGACTGCTCTACAAGGACTTCCAAGAAGGAAAGAACCTGACCTATTCGTTGGGTTTCTCCAGCGTCAATGGCGCGGCACCCACCCCGACCGATGCCAACATCGGCTACACGATCCTCTCGACCGCCGATTTGAGCGCCCCCAGCCTGTCGGTCACATTGGGCCAGTCCAAAAAACCGTTTGGTCTTGAACCTCAATCCACCGACGAACAGCAACCGGCCATTCCGTCTTCCCTCTACCTCACCGGAACCACACCGTTCAATTTCTCGGACCTGTCATCGCGCGACATCGGAATTGTGGTCAAGGGGGATCTGCTTCCCACGGTGGATTTTGGTTACAACTTCCGGGCCCCGCTGATCGCCCTTTCCGCAGGCTTCTTCAATGGAAGTGGTGCCAACGCCCTCGACAACAACAAGGACAAGGAGTGGACCTTGCGCGCCCAGTTCGCGCCTCCAGTGGACTATTACAACCTGCTGCGCGGATTGGCCTTGGGGGTCTCGCTCGACAAAAGCGAACGCTTCCTGCCCATTCCCGGCGGAGCCACCACACCGGCCAAGTCCTTCTGGATCTACAAGACCACCAACAGCGGCGTTAAGACAGATTCCGTCAAATATGCGGTGGCCGCCGTCAACGCCAACCCCGACACGCTGCAAGCCGACCGCACCCGCTACGGCATCGATGTCTCGTACATCCGCACGCCGGTGAATTTTACCGCCGAAGCGGTGTACGCCACCCAGGATTCAGCCTACTGGGACGCACCCACCAAGGGTTTTGTGGAAACCCAACGGAGAAGCTACGCCGGATCGGTCGCCTTCTTCTTGAATTTTGGCGAACAGTACCTGAAGCAGACCCGCAACCAATCCCGCCCCGACGACTGGTGGCCGCTTACTTGGCAACCGTTCTTGCGCCTCGACGGGATCGACCCCAACCTCGATGTGAACGGCGACTGGCAAGCAGCCATCACTCCGGGCATCAACCTCTTCTTCGCCCGCACCACCAAGTTCCAGCTTGACTACAGCTGGCGCAAGTCCGAGAACAAACCTGCCGCGAATCACCAAGTACTGGCCCAGTTCCAGTACGGATTCTGACCCAAACTTTTTCCAAGAATCGACGGAGAAAACCATGAACTCTCGAATATTCCGAACCCTTCTCACCCTTTCCGCGCTGGCCTTGTCCGCGCAAGCCGCCGACGTCCCCAGCGTGATTCGCTTGGGATGGGTGGGCAACAAATTCAACAAGGCCTTCACCGGAGGCATCGTGGGCTATGCCCAAGAAACGCAAGCCTGGGAAAAGGAATTCGGCAAAGACGGCATCAAGATCGAGTGGAGCTTCTTCACGGGCACCGGCCCCGCCATCAATGAAGCCGTGGCGAACGGACAGTTGGACTTCGCTTCTTCAGGCGACCTGCCATCCACCTCGGGGCGTTCCAACGGTCTGCCCACCCGCGTGATCGTGGGCGCCGGCGCCGGGGGCGGCACGCGCTACATCCTGGTGAGCGTGAACTCCACCATCCGCAAGCCCGCCGACCTCAAAGGCAAGCGCATCACCTTCCAGAAGGGCACCTACGCCCATTTGGGCTGGGACCGCTACGCCCGCGACATCCTTCACTTCGACGGAGAAAAGGAAGCCAAGGTCTATTCGCTGACCGGCGGCGACCAGGACGTGGCACTGGCGTCAAATTCTGTCGATGCGATCTACGGCGGCGGATTGGACCTGGTCGATCGCGGCGTGGCCCGCATCATCGACAGCATCCAGGACCAAAACTACCCCACGGTGGCCTGGAACGCCGGATCCACCTACACCACCCAAAAGTTCATCGACAAGTATCCCGACATCGTCTACCGGTTTGTGAAGGTGTACTTGAAGATCGCCGACGAGATCGAACGCAACGACAACAAGGCCCTGCTGAGGCGTCTGGACACCAAGAGCGGAACCTCGCTCAAAAACGTGATCGCCGCCGAACCCACGGACTACCGCTTCGCCAACCTGCCCATCTTCGACGACCTTTACCGGGTCGGCGTGGAACGGGCGATCGCCGACGAAGTCAGCCTCAAGCTGGTCCGCAAACCATTTGATGTTGCCGGTGCCTGGTGGGACCGCAGCTTCTACGACAAAGCCTTTGCCGAGCTGGGCCTGGGGGCGAAGTGGAAAGAGGTGATCAACCAGCGCTCCGAGAAGCTCAAGAACCTCCAAAAGCTTACGAAGAAGTAGCCGACGCAATGCGATCTGTCCTGACGAATTCTGTTATTTCGGGTTTGGTGGCCTGCTTGGGTTTGGCGGCATCCGCTGTGGCCAGCGACAAGGAGATCCGGTTGGCCATCGTGGGAAATCCTTTCGACAAGCCCCTCGCCACCGGCATCCTCGGGTACGCCCAGGAGCACAAGCTGTTCGAGAAGGAATTCGAGAAGGACGGCATCGCCATCCATTGGAACTTTTTCAAGGGTACCGGTCCCGCCATCAACGAAGGCTTGGCCAACGGTGGCGTGGACCTCACCAGCTACGGAGATCTGCCGGGAATTTTGGGCAAGGCGGGCGGGATCGACACTCGCCTCATCGTGCCGGGATCCGTGGGACAGAACATCTACGTGGCCGTGCCCCCCAAGTCGCCCACCAAGTCGTTGCTGGAGCTGAAAGGCAAACGCATCGGGTACCTGAAAGGCACCTACCTCCATCTCTCGTGGGTCCGGCTCATTCGCGGACTGGGCCTTTCCGAGAAGGATTTCAAGGTCTTCAATCTATCGCAAACCGAAGGCGCCGCGGCCCTGCAGGGCGACCACATCGACGCCTATGTGGGCGTGAGCACCTTCTTGGATTTGGCCGATCGCGGCGGCGCACGGATCCTGTACGCCTCCAACAGCCGCGACGTTCGCGCCCGCGAGATCCAAGGGTTCAGCGTGGTGGTCGGATCGACAAAATTCGTCACCGCACACCCCGACCTGGTTCAACGGTGGGTGAATGTGTACGTGCGCGCCGCCGTCGCGGTCCTCGACGAAAAACGCCGTGAGGAGTGGATCCAGTTGGCGATCAAACCCGGGTATGGTGAATCGGAAATCCGCAAGGATCTGGCCGACAATTTGTTGGCCGAACAAAACGCGCCGGTCTTCGACGAACGCTACTTCGCCAAATTGCGAACCGGAATCAAAGCTTCGCTGGAAGCCGGCTTGATCCGCCGCGAGATCGACCTCCCAGGCTGGATCGAACGCACCTTTTTGGACAAGGCCCTGCGCACCGAGGCTGGCACAGTGGCTTGGTCCAAGGGGTTCCCCGTCCTTGGCGCCGCCTCGCCCCTCCCCCCAATTCCCACGGGAGTCGCCAAGCCATGAGCGCCGCGAAACGTTCGCGAATCAAGGACCATTTGGGAAAGATCCTTCCTCCCTTTTCCATCCAATTGGCCGTGCTGGCCGGCTGGTATTATCTGGCCAAATACGAGGTCTTCCCCCCCACTCTTTTGATCCCTCCCCAACGGGTTTGGGAAACCATCGTGGACCTCTGGACCTCCGGCGACCTCACCACCCACCTGGGCTGGAGCCTGCGTCGCGTGGGATTGGGCTACGCGATTGGATCGGGAGCGGGCATCGCCGTAGGTGCGCTGCTCGGATCTTCGCGCAAGGCGCAAATCTGGCTGGGCCCCACCCTGGACATGTTCAAGCAAGTGCCCGTGTTCGCCTGGGCGCCCATGATGATCCTTTTCTTTGGGATCGAAGAAGCTTCCAAGATCGCGTTCATCGCGGTGGCGTGCTTCTATCCGGTGCTATTGAACACCAGCCAAGGCGTGCAGGGAGTGCCGACCAAGTTTTTGGAAGTGGGCGAATCGTTCGCTCTCACGCGCGGCCAAATCTTTCAAAGAATCGTCCTTCCCTCGGCCCTTCCCGCAGTGCTGACGGGGTTGCGCCAATCCATCGCTCTGGCCTGGATGGCGGTGGTGAGCGCCGAACTATTGGGAGCCGAATCGGGAATCGGATTCTTCATGACCTACGCGCGCCAGCTCTTCCAGATGGATGGGGTCATTGCGGGGGTGCTGTTGGTCGGTGCCGTGGGCATCCTCACCAATTCCTTGTTCGCAGGACTCGAAAAATGGCTGGTCCCCTGGACCAGGGAGGTCGCATGAGCGAAAAGTCCTTCTCCTCGGGTCTGAGTTTCAGACCCGAGATGGCTGGCCAGCGAATACCCCGCAGATTCCTGCGGGGTGGTTTATTTTCTGTCATCAAAGGCCTAGCGCTTTCAGCGGTCCTGATGGCTGCCTGGACGATCGCGACCTGGAACCGGCACTCGCTCTTGTTCCCCTCGGTGGGACTTTCGCTCAAGGCAATCCAGGAGCTTTGGAATACCGGAGACCTTCAGGGCTATTTGGTGGTCAGTCTGCGGCGCTATGCCTTGGGCCTTTTGCTTGGAACTTCGCTGGGCTTTGTCGCCGGGGCGGCGCTGGGATCCTCGCGAATTTTGGAGCGATTTTTCCTGCCCAATTTCCAAATGTTTCGCCAAGTGCCGCTGGTGGGATGGATTCCGTTGCTCATCATCTGGTTCGGGATGGGAGACCTGTCCCGCATCGTGTTGATCGCCATGGGCGCGTTTTTCCCCATTTTGGTGAACACCCATGCCGGATTGGGCCAAGTCCCGCAAAGCTACCTGGAAGTGGGCGACGCCTTCGGACTGTCGCGCTGGCAAAAAATCCGCCGCATCGCCCTTCCCGCCGCGTTGCCCTGGATCCGATCGGGAACCATTTTGAGCCTCACGTTTGGATGGACAATTATTGTCGCGTCGGAACTTTTGACCCAGGCCAACGGAGGTTTGAGCGACATCCTCGACATCGGGCGCGAACGCTTTCGCATGGAGCTGGTGAACGCGGGAATCCTGATCTTGGGCCTATTGGGATTTCTGTTCAACCTCGCGGCCACGCGCATCTGGTCCATTGGACCCCTGCGGAGACTTTCGCAAAACATCCACACTCCGTCAAAACGAGGAACAACATGAGCGCAACGGCGATCCAGCTGGTGGGCACAGAATCGTCCGACCTGAGGGGCCTTTCCCTCAAAACCAGCCTATCCCGGTTCGACGAGAGAGAAAGCGCGACGGTCCAAAAACCAACCGATTCCGCACCCCTGGCACAGGCACACCCCAAACCAGTTCCCGCCCGACTCGAACTGAGCCAGGTCTCCAAAATCTTCCCCGGAGAATCTGGCGAGGTCATCGCCCTGAAGAACGTCGACTTGTTGGTGAAAGCCGGAGAGTTCGTCACGCTGCTGGGAGCGTCGGGTTGCGGCAAGACA
>CAIKAA010000559.1 GCA_903825275.1 uncultured Fibrobacterota bacterium
GGGGTCCAAACAACTTCGTGAACATCTACGATTCCACCGGCGTGTTGATTTCCGGGAACCCCGACCTTGAGCCGGTCGGACCTGTCGACAACGCCCAGCCAATTGTCTCGCTGGTGCCGCCAAATCTTGTCGTCGTGGGCTCACCTGTCCGCTTCGTCGCCCACGCTGTGGATCCGGAAGGAGATTCGTTGACCTATGCTTGGACGGTCGATGGCGTGGCCATGACGCCCAACGTGGCGCCCCCCAGCCAGCTTGACTACACCTTTGCGACGACCGGGACCCATGCGGTGAGCGTGGTGGTCCGCGATGGCCACTCGGCTGCGGTGAGTGCCACGGCCGCGGTGGTGGTCCAACCTGCCTCTGGCGCTTGCACCGAGGCCAACACGCGCGATCTGGGAGCGGCCAGCACGAACTCCCTCATTTCGTTGTCGGCAGGCGCCAACTGCTTTGTGATCCAGGCATCCGCACTGCCTCGCGAATGGAAGTGGTCGAAGGTGTTCTTTCAAGCCAACAGCGACAACGGCGTGTCGTTGACGGGACTTTCGGCCCAGTCGATTCCGACAGGAACTATCACCACCCTCGGCGGGTATTCGCAAACGGTGCCGTTCGCGGATCCTGGCCTTGGAGGGAACCTGTTCCTCAAAGTTCAGTCCACAACAGGTCGACCTGTCCGCTTTGCATGGTGGGTGCAGTAAGTCTCGTCCCGCCCCCTCTCAACTCGGCCAAACTCCCGCTTTCTCCAGCGCCTTTCGCACCAACGAACTGACGACCTCCTTGGGGAGGTCATTTTTTGTCACCCCAAACCAGGTCGGTGGCGGACAGAAGCTTTGGGGAACCGTCTCGTGGTAAATGGTCCACAAAACCTTGTGGTGGGTGATCGCATGACGAACCGTGCCACAGTCCCGTGGATTTGCAATCTGGGGCGCTTCACAAAGGTCTGGCGGCACCGACAATCCCGTCAAAAGTTCGTCGGCGCGGGATGGTCGCAAGAAGACTCTGTCGCCCTGGACAACCACCACCACCTCGCGGTTCACCACCACCGTTTCGGTCTTGGTTTTCTTGGCGGGGAACTGCTCCACCTCCCCCAGCGCGCAAGCGCGACAGGCGCTGGAAAGGGGGCAAACCTCGCAACGGGGCTGGCGGGGTAGACACACCAACGCCCCCAATTCCATGGTGGCTTCGTTGACTTCCCCGGCATCGCCCTTGGACACCCAATCCGCTGCCAAGCGTTCCAATAGCCGTTTGCCGGTTCCTGATCGCAAATCTTGCCCCAGGGCGTGGAAGCGAGCCAGCACGCGCAACACGTTGCCGTCCACCATCGCCACCCTTTCCCCGCAGCACAAGCTCGCCAGAGCAGATGCTGTGTACGGACCCACTCCGGCAAGGTCGAGAAACCCCGCGCAATCCAGAGGCCATCCCTTTTGAGATACCTCTTGGGCGGCTTTGAACAGGTTGCGGGCCCGGCTGTAGTAGCCAAGTCCCGCCCAAGCCGCCAGCACCTCTTGCTCGGAGGCGTTGGCCAAGTTTTCGGGAGTCGGGAATTGACGCATCCATTCCAAGAACCTTGGCACCACGACGTCCAGGCGGGTCTGTTGGCTCATCACTTCGCTGACCAAGGTCTGCCAAGGATCGCGTCGAACGCCGCGAGACGTGCGCCAAGGAAGCGTCCTTCCCTGGGCCACAAACCATTCCACCAAAGCCGCTGGCGCGGCTTGGGGATGAATCGTCTGTTTTACCAAAAAGCCGCCAACAAGTCGCCTAGTTGCAGCCGGTGAACTGGATGTCGTCGACCCAGATGTCGTAGCTGGCGCCCTTGTCGTTGACTTCCCAGACAATGCCGTACAGCTTGGCAGGCAAGATCGCCGCCGGGCGGGGGATGCCCCAGCCGTCGCCTTGCTTCATGTCGGTGAAGGCGATGGAGTATTGCTTCCACTCGGGGGTCAGGTCGAAGACCTTGCCAAAATCGTTGTAGCAGCCGTCGTCGGTGCCGTTTTGGCCGCAGATCTTGCCGGCGGGATCGGTTTCCACGTCCGACACCTTGAAGCGAACCTTGGAGACCGAGCCCGGCCCGACCTTGGCCCAGAAGGAAATTCCGGTGTAGGCGCTGGCGTCGTAGATGGACTTGGGGTCGAGGAAATTGAAGCCGCCGCCGACAAACGAAGGCGAGCCGTTGCCAATTTTGCCAAACATTCGCGCGGCATAGGCCGACCCATTGGCTCCGCCGGGAGTCATCGAGAAGTTGCCCGACGGGGTGATGTTCGATCCGGCCTTGTCGGCAAACGTGAACCAGTAACCGCCGCGCCCCGCGACCATGGAGGTCTTGTTGTCGTTGTCTTCGGCGTTGTCGATCAGGCAATTCCCGGCGACCTTGGGGGCCGCCACGGGGGCCGTGCTAGAAGTCGCCGCTGCGGGAGCCGCCGCCGGAGCGATCGGAGCAGGTGCTGTGGTGTCGTTTTTCATGCACGATCCACAGCCGACAAACAGAGTCGTCAAACCAGCTAAAAGCCATTGATACTTCATGAGGAACCTTCCTTGTGCGCTAATTCCGTGTGTCCATCACCAAAAAACCTGGCAAAAGATAAATCCCGTGGGGTTAGATCATCGCCTCGATCTTGCTTTGGCGCATTGCGGATCTGATCGCAAAGCTCGTCCCAGACTAGCTTTGCGTCGCTATGCCATCGGTGACCATCCAAGATCTTCTGACCAACGTCGGGTACTTTTCGAACGACGAGCTGTTGGAGCATTTCCTGGACTTGGTCCAAATCAAGGGGATTTCGCTCTATCCGGCCCAGGAGAACGCCATCCTCGAATTGTTCGATGGAAAGAACGTCATCCTGAACACCCCGACAGGATCTGGCAAATCCCTGGTGGCCAGCGCCCTGCATTTCCAATCCATCGCCCAAGGGCGAAAGTCGGTCTACACCTGCCCGATCAAGGCGTTGGTGAACGAAAAGTGGATGGCGCTGTGCAAGGAGTTCGGCCCCGAAAATGTGGGGCTGTCGACCGGCGACGCCACCGTGAACCACGACGCGCCCATTTTGTGCTGCACCGCCGAAATCCTTTCCAACATGGCCCTTTCCGAAGGTTCCGAATCGGGAATCGGCGATGTGGTGATGGACGAGTTCCACTTCTATTCCGACCGCGAGCGCGGGGTGGCCTGGCAGATCCCGCTTCTGACCATGACCAAGACGCGCTTCATGCTCATGAGCGCGACCTTGGGGGACACGACCTTTTTCGAGCAGGAATTGACGCGCCTGAACGGCAAGGAAACCGCGACGGTCAAGTCCAACCACCGACCCGTCCCGCTGTCGTTTTCGTGGTCCGAACACCCCTTGCCCAATGCGGTCCACCAGTTGGTGGAGGGCCACAAGGCCCCGGTCTACGTGGTCCACTTTACCCAGGCCGACGCGGCTTCCAACGCCCAGAATTTCACCAGCATCAACTTTTGCTCGAAGGAAGAAAAGGCCGCCATCGCCCAGGCTCTGGAGGGTTTTAAGTTCAATTCCCCCTACGGCCCCGACCTCAAGCGCTGGATCAAGCACGGCATCGGGCTGCACCACGCAGGCTTGTTGCCCAAGTACCGCATTTTGGTCGAACGATTGGCGCAGTTGGGCTTGCTCAAGGTGATTTGCGGCACCGACACCCTGGGTGTGGGGATCAACGTGCCCATCCGCAGCGTCTTGTTTACCAAGCTTTGCAAGTACAACGGCGACAAGACCTCCATCCTCTCTTCCCGCGATTTCCATCAGGTGAGCGGACGAGCGGGGCGCAAAGGGTACGACGATTTGGGCTGGGTGGTGGCCCAAGCGCCCGAACATGTGATCGAGAACGCGAGGCTTGCCGCCAAGGCCAGCGGCAAAAAATTCGTCAAGCGCCAACCACCCGAGAAGGGTTATGTCCCCTGGGACGAGGCGACCTACCGGAAGCTGATCGACTCGGAACCCGAACGATTGGTCTCGCGCTTTGCCGTGGGGCACGGAATGCTCCTCAACGTGCTGTCGCGCAAGACCGACGGTTGCCAGGCGTTGCGCCATCTTATCCGCGATTGCCACGACGGCGAGAAGACCAAAACCGGCCATCGCAAACGGGCATGGCAGTTGTTCCGCCCGCTGGTGGAACGCAAGATCATCGAGTTCATCCCGCAAAAAGCGCCCGGCATGGCCAAGCTTCGGGTGAATGTGGAACTGGGCGAAGATTTTTCGATGGATCATGAACTGTCGCTGTGGCTTTTGGACACCGTGCCCCTTTTGGACCGCGAACACCCAGATTACCCCCTGGACGTGATCACCCTTTGCGAATCCATTTTGGAAAACCCCGAACAGATCTTGCGAAAGCAACTGGACAAGGTCAAAACCCGCAAAATGGCCGAGATGAAGGCCGATGGGGTGGAGTACGACAAGCGGATCGAGGAGCTTGAGAAGCTGGAGTACCCCAAGCCCTTGCGCGAGTTCGTCTATTCGACCTTCAATGCCTTTTCGGAAAAGCACCCGTGGGTCGGCAACGAAAATATTCGCCCCAAATCGATCGTGCGTGAAATGTTCGAGACATTCCAGCCATTTTCTGCCTATGTTCGTGATTACGACCTCGAACGCACCGAGGGTCTACTCCTGCGCCATCTCAACAGTGTCTACAAGGTGCTGTCGAATACGGTGCCGGATTCTGCGAAAACGGACGAGGTGCGGGAAATGGAAACGTACCTTGGCGCGATGATCCGCCAAGTTGATTCGAGCCTTCTAGACGAATGGGAGAAAATGAAGAACCCAGATTTCTCGCGCGCCGAGACCCAGGAGCTCAAGCCTCCCGGTGCCGAAGACGCCGAGCGCGACATCACCCGCGACACCAAAGCCTTCACCGCCTTGGTGCGAAACCGAATTTTCACGATCCTGCGCCTTTTGGACCAGGGTCAGTACGAAACGGTCCTGCAGGAATTGTCCGTGGATTCCGAAGCCGGCAGCCTGGTTTTGGACCTGGAGGGCGAGCCCTGGACCGTGGCGAGACTGGCCGAGCGGATGGAAGCCTACCGCGAAGAGCACAAGGCATTCCTCCTCGACGCCGAGGGGCGCAATGCCCGCCACTCGCTGATCGAAATCCAACCCACCGTGTGGAAGATCGAACAGATCTTGCAGGACATGGACGATCTGAACGATTGGGCGCTGCGCCTGGAAGTCGACCTGCAAGCTTCGCGCACGCTGGGTGTGCCGGTGCTGCTTTTGGCGGCTTTGGAGCCTCTGGGGTAGTTTTCTCCCAGGAAAGGCCCCCGCAAGCCTCCCGAGGGATTATCGACTTCTAATTGTTTATTTGATCTCTGTTTCTGATTGGGGTCAAAGGTTCGTAAATTTCAAGCCGATGCCCCACATGGGGGCATTTGCTGAAATTTTCCTGAAACGATGCGCTCCAAACAAGGAAGTCGAGATTCATAAAGGGAGGATCGCTGATGCACCAAACCACAAGTGGTTTGCGTCTTGACGAGTCACCAAACGGATCACACAGCCAACCCAATTCTTCGCCGCCAGATGAGGACCGACCCAACAGCTTGCCACGCCGGAAAGCCGAAGGGTCTTTGCGTTGGTTGGAGGACTTGCTCGCCGAAGCGGATGTCCAGCTGGGAGGCTCTCGCCCCTGGGACATCCGATCCTTCGACCCCTCGATCTCCGATCGACTGCTTGCTCAAGGCTCGCTGGGGTTTGGCGACGCCTATGTCGATGGTCTGTGGGAATGCGAGGCTCTCGATCAATTTTTCCACCGAGTTCTATGCGCCCAATTGGATTCCAAAATCCGGCCCAATCTCACGATTTTGACCCAGATCGCCAAGGCCAAGCTCATCAACCTGCAGACGCGCGCCCGCTCCCTCAAGGTTGCCGAAATCCACTACAACCTCGGCAACGACTTCTACCAGTCCATGTTGGACCCGTGGATGCAGTACACCTGCGCGTATTGGAGCGGCGGAGCCACCACCTTGGAACAAGCCCAGGAAGCCAAGCTGGAGCTGATCTGCCGCAAGTTGGATCTCCAACCCGGCGACAAGGTTTTGGAGCTGGGGTGCGGCTGGGGAGGCTTTGCTCGCTACGCGGCCTCGCGCCATGGCGCCGAGGTGGTGGCTTACAACATCTCGACCGAGCAAGTGGAGTGGGCCCGGCAGAAGTCGAGTGGATTGCCCATAGAATTTCGTCTGGCCGATTACCGCGATGCCACGGGCGAGTTTGACAAGGTGGTGTCGATCGGGATGTGCGAGCATGTCGGACCCAAGAACTACCGGACCCTGATGGAGACCGTCCACCGCTGCCTGCGGCCCAATGGGCTGTTCCTCTTGCACACGATTGGCAACAACGCGGAAGTGCCAGACAACGACCCCTGGCTGGACGCCCACATTTTTCCCGGCGCGGTCCTCCCCTCGGCCTTGGGCCTGTCGCGGGCCTTCAACGGGCTGTTTGTGCTGGAAGATTGGCACAATTTCGGCCCCGATTACGACCTGACCCTGATGGCCTGGCACCAACGCTTCGAGGCGTCTTGGCCTCGCTTCGAAGCCGAGTACGGACCGGCCTTCGGTCGCAAGTGGCGCTACTACCTGCTCATGTGCGCGGGCACGTTCCGGTCGCGCAAGACCCAGCTTTGGCAACTCGTCCTCTCGAAAGGCGGCCTTTTTGGAGGCTGGGAAGCCGTGCGCTGAGTTTAGGGGCCATTCGCCAGAAGGAGTGGGAGATGAAATCTCAACCAGAGTTATTCTCGTCGCACAGCGCCCACCGCGCCGTGGTGGCAAGCCTTGTAGAAACATTCAGACAAAATCCGTCCGTTTCTGCTTCGCTTTCCAAACGGACATCCAACCTTTTTCGGACCCGAAACCATGGCGCGACCAAACGGCTGGACGTAAAATCGCTCAACCATGTGCTGGCGGTGAAACCCGAGCTTGGCGTGGCCGAGGTGGAGGGCATGACCACCTTCGAAGACTTCGCCGACGCCTGCCTTTTGTCCGGATTCGTTCCGTCGGTGGTCCCCGAATTGAAGACGATCACCGTTGGCGGAGCGATCAGTGGAATCGGGATCGAATCGAGCAGCTTCCGCCATGGCTTGGTCCACGAAACCGTCTTGGAGATGGACATCCTTTGTCCCGATGGAGTCCTGTACACCTGCACTCCCCACAACGAACACGCCGATCTCTTCTACGCCATCCCCAACTCCTACGGAACCCTGGGTTATGTGCTGCGCGCCGTGATGACCCTGGATCGCGCCAAACCGCGCGTGACCCTGACCCACCAACGATTTGCAAAATCCACGCGATTCCTGGAGGTCCTTCACGACGAGTCGAAAAACAGCATGTCAGATTTTGTCGAAGGCGTGATGTTCGGCGCAAACGACTTCGTGGTAACCACCGGCCGGTTCACCAACCAGGAAGGCCCCACCTCGAACTATGCGAAAAGGGTGCCGTACCACTCCACCCTGCGAACGCGTGAAACCGATTTGCTCACCACTGGCGATTACCTGTGGCGATGGGACCCCGATTGGTTTTGGTGTTCCCGCAATTTCGGGATGGAAAGCCCTGTGTTGCGGGCTTTGTTCGGCCGCTGGATGCTGCGCTCCAGCTCCTATTGGAAGATCCTCGAGTTCTACCGCAGGCGCAAGGTCCAGGAGCGCATCGACCGCTTGAAAAAGGCCCTAGGCCTTCGCGTTGATTTGAGCGAGCCGGTGATCCAGGATGTGGAGA
>CAIKAA010000560.1 GCA_903825275.1 uncultured Fibrobacterota bacterium
AGCGATCATGCCGCGCAGGTCTTCGGGACTGGTCTCGATGCGAGCCAGCACCACGTTCTTGCCGGTGGCAGCGACTTCTTCGGCCTTGGCCGCGCTGAAGACCAACACGCCGGAAGCGGCACCGGGGCCAGCAGGCAGGCCGACGGTCATCAGGGCGCCGTTGGTCTGGGCTGCCTTGAAGGCGGTGGTGTCAAAAATTGGCTGGAGAAGCTGGTTCAAAGCTTCTGGATCACCCGATTCGACGGCGCGTTCGGGGCTCATCAAGCCTTCCTTGACCATGTCGTGCGCGATCTTCACGTAGGCCAAGGCGGTGCGCTTGGCGTTGCGAGTCTGCAGCATGAACAAGCGCTTGTTCTCGATGGTGAATTCGATGTCCTGGACATCGCCGAATTCCTTCTCGAGCTTCTTGCGGACGGCTTCCAGTTCCTTGTAGGAGGCTGCCCAATTGGGGTCCTTGACCATGTCGACGATCTTGAGCGGCGTGCGCACGCCGGCCACCACGTCTTCGCCCTGGGCGTTGACCAGGTATTCGCCGTAGAAGATGTTCTCGCCGGTAGCCGGGTCGCGAGTGAAGGCGACGCCGGTGGCGGAATTTTCACCCATATTGCCAAAGACCATGGCCTGCACGTTGACGGCAGTGCCCCAGGCGGCGGGGATGTTGTACTTGTTGCGGTAAATGATCGCGCGTTCGTTCATCCACGACTTGAACACGGCCTCGATCGCGCCCTGCATCTGCTCGCGGGGGTCGGTCGGGAAGTTCTTGCCGGTGGCCTTTTTGACCATCGCCTTGTAGCGCTTGATCACTTCCTTGATCTGCTCTTCGGTCAGTTCGTTGTCGAACTGGACACCGGCTTCGTGCTTTGATGCATGGAGGATCGCTTCGAAAGGATCTTCCTCGTTCTCGTGCTTCTTCTGCACGCCCATCACCACGTCGCCGTACATCTGCACAAAGCGGCGGTAGCAGTCGTAGGCGAAGCGGCCGTTGCTGGTCGCGGCCTTGAGGGCTTCGACGGTTTCGTCGTTGAGCCCTAGGTTCAAGATGGTGTCCATCATTCCCGGCATGGATTCGCGAGCGCCCGAACGGACGGCGACCAGCAAGGGGAACTTTTTGTCGCCGAACTTCTTGCCCAAGGCCTTTTCCAGCTTGGTGACGGCGGCGTCGATCTGGGGCTGAACTTCCTTGGGAAATTTCTTGCCATTGTCGTAATACTCGACGCAAACGTCGGTGCTAATGGTGAAACCCGGAGGCACGTTGAACCCGCGACGGGCCATTTCGGCCAGATTCGCACCCTTGCCACCCAAAAGATTCTTTTGGGTGCCGTTGCCCTCGGAGGCATTTGCTCCGAAGAAATAGACGTATTTGTTAGCCATGCGTTCCTCGCTTTTGGATCGATGTGGGCGGCGACCTTTACCCCGTCACGTGTTCGGAGTTGATCCATCTAAGGCCACTGCGACAGCTGCGCAAATATATCACTCCAGACGAGGCTCGTGCACGGAAACGATGGGGAAAACTGGATAATTCCGCTTCCCAACTTGAGGGCTTGGGAGATGACGCGACTACCCACCGACAAATCCCGTCCAAGGAACACCGATTCAGCACATCTCCGTTTGCGAGAAGATTCTTCCGAGAGGCGAAGCCGCTCATGCATGCGGCGAGGTTCCCAACAGTGAAAATTGTTTCCCAAGGAAAAAATCGGCAATGTGGACGGTCGCCACCTTTACCGGGTCCGTTCGCATCGGGTTTTAGGTCATCGGGGATTGGTCTTCAAATCCTTTCCTTGGGGAGTCCTCGGGGCAACCTCGATGCGAAAAACGATTCTGTGATGTATTCTCCCGAGGACATGAGCGATGATTCCAACCCTTCCCATCCCGCAGCACTCACGGTGGTCGTGCATTTGCACGACCCCGGTTTTTTGGCCGACGAGGACATCCACCGACTTTCGGTGGCTCCGTTGGAGGCCTTGGCGGGAATGATCCAACGGCACCTCCACTTCCGGTTCGGACTCTTCCTGCCTGGCCGCATTTTGGAAAGCGTGGCGCGGACATCGCCCCGGACTTTGGAAGTTCTGCGTCAAGCGGGCGCCACAGGCCGCATCGAATGGCTGGGCGGCGGCTACCACGATCCTCTATTCGCCCTGATCCCCGATTCCTCCCGCAAGTCCCAAATCCAAATGCTGGCGGCGACCTTGCGCCAACATGTGGGGGCCCAACCGCATGGCGTCTGGTTGCCTGGGTTTGTGTGGGATCCCTCGTTGGTCTCGAGCCTCTTGCAATCGGGGTTCACCTACACCGTTTTGAAGGACCATCAAATCCCCACGGCGGTGGAATTTTCCCGCATGGGTTGGTTCTTGACGGAAGAATTAGGTGTTCCTTTCCGGTTGTTGCCCTCCAACGAAGCCATGGGTGCGCTCTTTCGCGCCGGGGCGGTCGAGGGGATGCTCGAATTGGCCTCGGTCGTCCCCGGGCTTCTTCCGTCTGGACTTCCGTCTGGTGGTGTTTTGGACGTGCCCTTGCTCGCGTCCAGCCGCGAGGGATTCGAACCGGTCTATTTGGAACGATTGAACGCCTTGGCCGAGCTTTGTGATCGCGAGGCTGACCGTTGGGAATTGCTTCTACCAGGCGAGGCGGCGGGTCGCGGCGAACCGTTGGGAGCCGTCTATCCCCCACCGTCTTCCTCGAAGGCATTTTGCACTCCATCGGGGGTGCGTGAATTGTTGCGCCGCGAGCGATGGGCCAATCTCTGCCACAAGCGCATGCTCCACCTATTGTCACGCACCGACCAAGTCCCTGGACCTCGGGTGCGCGCCCAGGTGGCCGAGCCGCTTCTGCAGGCCCAAAACGCCAGCTTTTTCCGCGATGCCGACGAGGCCGGTGGAATCCGGTTTTTGCGCGACCGCGTCCGACTCGGATCGCTGATCCTGGAGGCCGAAAGCGCCCTCGATCAAACCCTTCCCGATGATTCCGTCCAAGTCGACGTCCTAGACCTTCTTTGTGAAGGATTTCAGCAGGTTTTGGTGCGCAACTCGCGGATTTCCCTGCTGTTGGAACCGCGCCATGGCGGACGGATCGCCGCCCTCGACCACAAGCCTCGGCGGCATCCCTGGGGGTGTCCCACATCGCCACTCCCCGTGCTTTCCGAACATTTTTTGGCGTCGGGTGAGGGAACAGAACCCTCTCGCGAATCGATTTCCGATTTTGATGATCGCCGCTTTGAAGTCCAATACAAACGCACCGGCCAGGACCTGCAGGTCATGCTCTCGAGCTTGGGAAACCTTCGGCTGGCCGGGGTCGATCACCCCTTGCAATTCGAGAAGACCCTGACCCTTCGCTCGGGAAAATCCCACATCGCGGTCACCTACAAACTCACCAACCCAGGCGCCCACCTTTTGTTGTTTGGCCTACAAGCCACTCTTTCCATCAGTCCCAGCGACGGCGATGCGGAACACCAGCGCCACAAGCTCGAGCCGGGGCAATGGGTCGATTTGCGCCAAACCATTTCCGGGGATCAGGCCAAGGGTTGGGAAGTGGTCGACAAGAATGTGGGCACCACTCTGGAATGGGACCTCGCCAAACCAACCCATCTGGAAGCCATGCCTCTATTTGTTCGGAGGCCTGGAGAAACCGAAGGCGGGCGGTTGGATGGGCTTCAGGCCGTGGCTCGGTGGGAAATCCGATTGGCTCCTGGCGATTCCTGGTCGCTCATCAGCCGGATCGAACTCGGATCCACGAGGAAGACTTCATGACCCCCGACCGGCTCGATTTCAGCCTTTACGAAACCTCTGGACTCTTGGTCATCGCCCCTTCGGGACGCCTGGATGCTGGAACTGGCGCCGCTTTGCGGGCCAAGGTCCAATCCCTCACCGAACAACGCCGGTCAGTGGTTTTGGACTTGTTGCGGGTGGTGTGGATTTCTGACGAAGCCGTCTTGCAGATTCTGTCCCTGGAATCGGATGTGCGCGGGACGGGCGGAGAATTGTCCTTGTTGGTGACCGCGGATGAGGTGCTTTCGCGACTCGAACCTTGGCGAAACCTATTCCAAATCCACCCGAGCCTTGCCAGCCTTTTGGCCACCGGCTTTCGGGGGCGCGGCTTCAAGTGGTCCCGCCGCACCGGCTTTCGGCTCGCCGCACCGGTTGCCATCATCTTGGGTGCCATCCTGGTGGGTTGGATGGCCACGCTCATGGTGTTGGTGCTCTGGCAATTTCGCACCCTCAAAACAGAGGGCGGAGAATTGGAGCGGCTCCGCGGCGAAGAAGCCAAGGCGCGACAGCAAATCGTGGAATACGAAACCCGACTCAAGCCGCTCGAAGATCTTGGCCTCCTAAATCTCCCCAAAGCCAGATCCCCTCGCAAACGAGATCCCCTTCCTGCCACCGACTCTCTCGTCTTGGGCGATTCCGGAAATTCTCCATGACTCCAAATCCGATCCGGATTTGGTCTCTATCCATGCGCCCCACCAGCATTGGCCTGGCTGTCCTGGTTTCCATTTTCTTGGGCGATACGATTTTGGCGATCACCTTGGGCTCGAAGAATGCCAAAATCCTCCGCGAATGCTCTCGGCTCAAGGTCCAATTGGATTCTTTGCACCAAGCCAGCCATTCCCTGGCCCGCAAGCTGATGGTTCAAGAGGCGTTGCAAGAAGCCTCTCGTGGGCGGATCCTTCCCCAGCACGCCTCGATATTGGCCGAGGAAATCGACCGCAATGCGGTGCTTTACCATTTCGACCCCCTGCTCATCTTAGCGGTGGTTTTGACCGAAAGCGAAGGCAAAGTCAATGCGGTGGGGAGACGGCGATCCGGAGAAATCTCGGGAGCTTTTGGGGTGATGCAGATCCAACCGGCCACCGCTCGCCAAACCGCCAAATTGCTGGGGATCCACGCCCCAGACTCCAAAAGCTTGATGGATCCCGCCTTCAACCTGACGGTGGGAGTGGCTTATTTGCTGCAAATGATCCATCGCTACGGAAATCTGCGCTTGGGGATCATGGCCTTCAATGTGGGGGCATCTGGGCTCGAATCGGGATTGCGCGGCCAAAGCGATCTTCCCGAAGGGTACTACAGAAAAGTCTACACCAAATACCAAATGTTGCTCACTCGGTTGGCGTCCCCTTCGCCCCCGGTACTGGGCCCCTAAGACCACGTCAACTCGCTGACAAAACGTTTTTTCCCAGCGAGGTAACTGATCAGGTTTGGGCACCGCCTCATGGGCTTTTGGGTGTCCAAGATCCGACCAGATGGGATGAAGGGACCGAACCAAGCGCTCGAAAGATGCCGCGGATTCCCCGGGGACCTCCTATCCTGGGGAAAAACCTTCTATTTTTAAAGAACGAATGACTCACCCTCTCCCAAGACCCGATGCCGGAATCATCGACCACGATGCCCAACTGCGCCATTCCCTTCTAGGGGCCTACCAGTTGACGACCCTCTTCATCCTCTGCTTGAGCACCCTCGTCAGTTTTCTATCCTCCGGCGGCGGCAAGATCGATCCACGCACGCTCATTCCCGTGTTCGTGATCGTGATCGCCAATGTGGTCCAATACCTGCTTTGGCGCAAGCGCAAGGACAGCGTGGTCGCCTATGTGCTCGTCGGAGGCTTCTTTTTGGTTTCGGTGATTGGCACCTTGCACAATGGGATTCTAGCTCCTTCTGTCGTCGTCCCGCTGATGGTAACCATCATGTCCGGGTACCTGCTGGGAAGCCGGTTTGCCTGGCGAGTGGGATTGGCCTCCCTGGCCTTTTTGTTCGTCGCCTTCATTGCTGCCAAGTCTGGCCACATCCCTCGCGTGTCACCACCATCCGCGATTTGGGCCCGGGTGGTCGGGATCCAGGTCATCGCTTCGCTCTTTTCGCTAACCATTCCCTTTCGAGGATTGGTTTCGTCGGTGAAGTTGATCGACCAGGAACGGTCGGCGCTGGAACGATCCATGGCCGAGTTGGAGGGACGCAAAGAATTGCTTTCCAAGGAAGTCGAACAACGCACCCACGATCTCGCACGGGCCAATTCCGATCTCGCCGCGTTCTCCTATTCCCTCTCTCACGATTTGGAAACTCCGTTGCGCTCGATCCAAGGCTATGTCCTGAATCTCGAATCGAATCCGAATCTGGACCCACGTCAAAAAAGCCTTTTGGAAAAAATCAAAGCCCGATCCCAAGCACTGGACTTGGACATCCGACAGATTTTGCTGAACTCTCGTGCCACGAGGGATTTGTGAATCCTTTCGAAGCGATTTCCAACGCCCAGAAGACATTGCTTCGCTCCTCTGCTTGGCAAATTTTATTCATCGCCGTCTTCCAAGCTGCCATTTCGGTCGCCCAAGACCTTTCCATCTCCTGGCTCTACCTCAGCGTGCTCTTGGCGTTGATTTCCATCCCCCCCTTGGTTTCCGAGGGACATTCGCGCTGGCCAGCCTACTGGTTCATTTTGCCACTGACGATTTTTTCCCTGATTGCCCCTTGGGAACTGGGAGGCGTCCGTCATCCCATCGCGCTGCTTCCGATCGTCTTGATGCAAACCGGCGCGTTCATGCTCGGCGTTCCCGTAGCGATTGCGATGGGAGTGATCTCCTTGGCCAACCTGCTCCTGTTGGGAATTTGCGAGACAAAAGGGATCATTCCCAGTTACGGACCATCGCCAGAATCCCTGCTTTTGTTCGTATCCGTGCTCACCGTTCACGGGCTCTTGTTCTTTTCCATCCCGCTGAAGGTTGTTCGTCAACTTCTGACCCAAGCGGGAAGCGACCTTTCCGCTCGCCGCAAAAACGAATCGACCTTGATCCACATGACCGACGAGCTAGAATCCCGCGTTGGTGCAAGAAAACAAGAGTTGGCCCAAAGCCGATCGAAACTCAACGAGTCGGTCGATCAAGTTTCGGCATCCATGGGGTCGACCATCTCGGACCTCGCCCAAACCGCTCGAGAGCTGGCCCAATCCTTTCCCGCAGATTCCAGCGAATTGGCATGGTCGGCCCATCGGATTGCCTCCGGTTGCGACCGCATGGAGACGATGCATGCCTCGCTCCATCGGTTTTGCAAACTGGGCGAAAGCGCGCTGGACTTGAAACCTCTCGCGGCCCAAGATCATGCCTTGATTGTCCACCGAATCTGGAACGAGGTGCGTAGCTTGCAACCCGAGCGGACCATTTCCTTCTTTCTGGATTCGCTTCCGGGCTGCACTTGTGATGCGGACCTGCTTTGTCAGGTCTGGCAGAATTTATTGACCAACGCAGCCAAATACACGTCCCATTCTCCCGCTCCAAGAGTGCGGATCTATTTCCAAGACGGGGAATTTTGTGTTGAGGACAATGGCGTTGGTTTCGACAACAGCATGGCGGATCGATTGTTCGGCGTCTTCCAGCGATCCCACACCCACCGAGAATATGCGGGAACAGGGATCGGCTTGGCGATGGTGCGCCGCATCGTCGAGTTGCACGGTGGCACCATCCGGGCCGAAGGCTTGGTGGGAAAAGGTGCCACCTTCCGATTCCGGCTCCCCCACGAAGCCGAACACCTCACTGACGACTGATTCGGCAGTGTTGGTCGATCAATTGGCGAAGCTGGGTAGCCCGGACAGGTTTTGACAGAAACGCATCCACGCCACTCAATAGGACAACATGCTCTTGGGCATGGGCCGAGATGACCACGATCGGGACCATGGAAGTCCTCGGGTCTGACCGCAGGATTTTTGCCGCTTCGATCCCATTCATGATCGGCATATCGATGTCCATCAGGACCAGATCAGGAATCTCGAGGAAGGCGTAGTCGATCGCCTCTTGCCCATTGCGCGCCCATCGAACCTGGCATCCGGCCCGTTCAAGCAAGGTGGAGACCAATTTGGCATTGATCCTCTCGTCCTCAGCCAGCAAAACCAGGGGAAAGGGTTTGATTTCGCCCAGACGATGGGATCTCTCCGGGTTCCAGTTTCCCACCACCGGCTCCACAGGAATAAAAATCCGGCAAACCAATTGGTCGCCATCCACATCGATGTCGAGCCTCCCGCCCATCGCCGAGATCAATTCTCCCACATCGGCGACCGCGTCCATGGGAGTGTTGTCGTATTGGAACAGGCGGATTTTCAAATGCATAGCTCGCGAGTGCCTGCGCGCGAGCCGCACTTCGAGTTGGTTTCCCCGGACGTTGGTTTCGACCTCCACCACATCGTCGAGCCCTTCGGACAGGATTTGACCGATCGCAATCACCACCCGATCCAATCTTTCGGGATCGCCGATGGCGAAGACCGGATCCGAATCCTGAAAAATGGACGCGATGTCGATGCGCGGCGAGAAGAATCGCTTCCATACGCACTCCAGCAGATCGGGATCAAAACGCTCCTTGCGAACCTGGAAGGTGCCATAACGCAAATCCATCAGGTCGATCACGTTGTTGATCCGGACCAGGTGCCGTTTCAATTGGCGTTCGGTGCCCGAAAGGATTTCGTGGTCCACCGCCCCGCCACCCGTTTTCAACAGATCAACCATGCCCATCAGGCCCTGCATGGGGGTGCGGAATTCATGTGCCATCTTTTCCAGGAAGAGGGCACCTGAACGCAAGGCGTCGTCGGAACGGATCCGTTCTTGGATCAACTCGTCCTTGCGCTTGACCAGTTCAACCTCTCGCCCCTGATTTTGTTTCCACAGCTCCCAAAGCTCCATGGCAATGAGGGAAACCATGGTGAGCTCCAGAAAAATAAAGCCAATCGGAAACAGCCAGGCAACGGGCTCCTGGTTGTTCAGATAAAACCAAACATCGTGAAGACTCGAAAGGAACAGTCCAGAAAACCCAAGGGTCAAGACCAAGTCGGTGGTCGCTTTCCGGCGCCACCAGGACCAGATCGTCAAAATCATTCCCCCCCAAAGAATCGGGAGAATGAGGAAGAAGAGGAAGGGTGCGAATCGGGAAGAGGCCTGGGCGCTGGAAGATGTCCAGAAAAAAGACACGGTGATCGCCATGAAGGCACCGATGAACCATTTGCTGGCTTTCCGCATCAAATCGCGCCAACCGGCATGGATGACCAGAACCGCCAGAATCGAAAGCGACGACAGGACAATTCCTGTCTGCCCCAGCGCATTGAAAATCCGATCGGGGAAGACCGGGGACGAGAGCACGGTCGGGGTATAGGAAAGAGCGATGCAGAAGCTCGCATGGGCGAACCAGGCCCAATCGTCCCGGGTCCTTCCAAACGCGGTCCAAAGACTGAACACCAAAAAACACACCACCAAGCTGGCCAAGGCTCCCGCCCCCGAAATGACCAGATTCGACAATCCCCTCAAAAAGGCGAAGTGACCGAGCTCGCGATAGCCACCCACTCGGATTTCGGGGAATGAATAGTTATTGCCTCGGGGCAGCATTTGCAGGACCACTACGTTTCGGTGATCGGCTCGGCCCAAGGTCCCGGCAAGGCTGACCACCTCGCCTTGGAAGCTGGCTCCGTTGTACCACGGATCCGAAAGCCCCCATCGAAAGACCCGATGTCCATTCCAATAAACCGAAATCGGGAAAGCGGCCGCCCCAATTCCCAGAAACATTTGGCTGGAATCGATCCCGTCGAAATTCAGGACCGCCCGATAGGTGAAGACGCTGTCCATTGCATGGTCATGGACCAGACTTCGCCCCTCCAACCTGGATCGAAAGCCGGAGTCGGAGGAAAAGGCACGTCGCAATTCGTTCAAGCTGTCGGCTCTGGGTGCCCCCGAAACTTTCCAATCCAATTCCATGGCCTGAAGAGGCCCCACCAGGGCCAAAACCAGGAGGAATTCAACCCCCTTCCAAAACCCGCGCCCCCACCCCATTAAACCGAGTCGGACACCGCTCGCTGGAAGACCTCCCGGGTTTGAATTTTTTGGGGACATCGGAGTTCATTCTAGCACTTCCACGGGGAGTTGCACATCACTGAGTGGGAGATTTTTGAATCCGCTATTTGTAGACGCATCGAAAGCCGATGGCTCCGGAATACCGCTCGTCGGGATGAAACCCGTCGCGGTAAGCCACACGCCCTCCGGTGGGGCCGTTCAACCAACTCCCCCCGCGCATGACCCTTCCCGTTCCCTCTGCCGGCCCGGCAGGGTCTTGCACCGGGCTTTCGGCGTACCAGCCCCCCCCATACCAATCCGCAGTCCATTGCCAAACATTTCCCGCCATGTCATAAAGACCCCAACGATTGGGCTTTTTCCCCCCCGCAGGTGCGATCAAGGCGTGTCCGTCGTTGCAAGGGAAAACCGACCACCCCGGGAACAGGTTCAGCACATTGATGTCGGCGAGATTGGCGTAATCGCACGCCTTGGCCAACGTATCTCCCCAGACGTACAGCCCCGAATCCCCGGCCCGAGCTGCATATTCGAACTCGGCCTCGGTCGGCAGTCGCCCCCCGCGTAGGCGGCAAAACGAGTCAGCTTCGGTCCAGGTCACGTACCAGGCGGGCAAGTTCGGATCTGGCATCGCGCAGGTCGCACCCGTGCAAAAGGTCCAGGGGGTCAATCCCATGACCGACTCGAATTGGGATTCCAGCACCGGGATTTTGTCCATCTTGAAGGCACTTAGACAAACCCGATGGCGAGGGTGTTCATTTTCGGCGCCCACCTCTTCGGGGCTTCCCATCCGAAAACATCCTGCCGGAATGTCCACGCTTCCGTCCAAAACCGAGCGACGCTTGTTTTTCTTTTGGACTTTTTTTGGCGACGGATTGGCTTGTTTTTTTCGCTCGGATCTTGCCTGGGCTTGCACTCGATCGGAAAGACGCGATGGCCGATCGGTGGGAACCGGCTGGACCGAAGCCGTATCGAAGGGCGCCTCCAGATCCGAAAAATCTCCCGAGCTCGCCCCCGGTTGCAACCTTGCTTCAGAGAGTGGCGCCAAGGAATCGCTTGGTGCCCCCAAAATCCGCGAGGGAGAAAGAAAGGACGAAACCAGGAGGATCCAAGTCCAACGCAAACAAACTCGGCTCAGGACGCAACCCACTCGCGAAATCGCCATCCCCCAAATCTGCAATACTTCGCCCCCGACATTCCTCAGGAAATTTTCCTCTCCCTCCCTTGGCTTGGTTTGCGCTGGCCCGCAAAAATCCCTAGGCCCTTTTCCAACCAGGGATGCGCCCTCTGCATGACTTTCTATAAGGATTCCCCCCTCCCCGATGCAAAAGAGGTCAAGCTTGGGGTTAGCGTGGATCGACTCCGTAGACTTGCAACGTGACCGGGCGAACGAGGCAGCCACTGTCGAGGGGGAAGCTGCAGGGAATGTCGATGGCAAGCATGTTGGCCTTTCTCCCCAGCCCGATCAGACGCTCTTGGGTAAAGTTCTGCCAACCCAAGGGGTAAGGCCCAACGGCCGTGTCGGAAGCATCGGCCGAGGGGAACATGCGCAGATCGGACAACCGGAAGGTCTGTTTACCCGATTGGACGGTTCTGGCCTCCCACCCGAACCAGGTCGACAAGGTGTCGCGCGAGAAGATTCCGATCCTCACCTGGATCCGCACCGGAATCACCGCGGCAACGTCGAAAGTGATGGAATCTTGCAAACCCATCGCACCACCCCACCCTGCGTTCGTGTAGTACTGACGCACGCCATTCTGGGGGGCCGTCGCGACCAGCACGACTCCGGAATCCGGCAGGGGCACAATGGGCAGCGGGTAGGTGCTGTAACCCTCGATTTGGGTCTGGCCAGGCAGGAACGAAACCTGCGATCGGTTGAGTTGGATCGGGTTCAGTGTGCCGACGGGAAGCGAGGCCAGGGACCAACCCCACCCCGACGCCGTTGCGGTATCCCCGTAATTGTACTCGAACCGGATCCCTACTTTTACATGTCTTGACAGAAACTGTCTATTCTGATGGAAGACAATTTCGGACCCCGACAACAGGGTGTCGGTGAGAATCGAACCAGAAGCCGAATCGAGCACCTTGATGTGGACGCGGTCCCATACCTGGTTTGAGTAGGAAGAACGCTCCCAGATGGGCTCCCATTCCACGTCAAATCCTGTCAAAACCGTGTTGGTCACCACAACTTGAGGGCCTGGCTGCTGCAGATTCATGCCGAAGGAAACACTGGTCGCTTCCGCGTCGTTGTCCACGGCGACGACATCCCCCGAGAGATAGCCGTCCTTGCGGCGATCGGGAACGTAAACCTTTTGGGAATCGGAAGTCAGTTCCACCGTGTCGCCCCAGTTCCAGGCAATGAAGCGGCGGACAATCCTGCCCCCCAGCGTGTCTTGGACATGGCTTCCTACCCAAATCGAATCCCGGATCCGGGCCGTTTGCGGAGTGGAAATGGAAAGTTTTGGAGGCGTGGGGATGCGCCAGGGGGAGAGGTAACTGTTCCCCCTACCGGGAGCGAAAACAATCTGGCTTGCAGGATGGAACAGACCTTCGAGGTCCTGGATGCGCGCCTCGACGACCAGAGGAGAATCCAAACCGGACGGGCAAGTGACCAACAGGCTTCCTCGGCCGACACGCCAAATTTTGTCCTTGGAGGTGCGCCATTGAATTTGCTTGACATAGGGTGTGTCAACCCCGGACGACACGGTCACGGTGTCTCGGTAGCGCCAGGAAGAAGCCTGCAGACTGGTCGGAATCTGCCAGTTCCTCGGGAAAAACTTCGCGATGGAAAGGTCGCCCGCGCTTGCGTCGAAGGAATCCACCGGACTGCGGCCGATGACATAGCCCAGCTCGACCGTTTCGGCCCAATATTTTCCGGTTTGCGAGCGTTCTCCATCGATGAACCACGTTGTCGTGGAAATATTGCCCGTAAGAGTGTCGATTTGAGCCGGGATTTGCACCAACTGGCCATTGCGCCTTTGGAGCAGGACGCACACGCGGTAGGTCGGGGTCGACGGCCCGAATTTGGGAAGCATGTTCCCGTACCGGATGTAGGGGTCGTCCAGAGCACCCGTAATGTTCCGTCGGACCAATCGCAGATCGTGGGAAACGCTGTTGGAGGGAGGAATGAAGGAGCCCACGTCGATTTCGTCGAGGAACAGTTCGAGCGAATCCGGTTTGGTCGAATCGCTCACAAGGCTCCAGCGACCATCGGTACCGGTGGTGTCCGAAATTTGCCTCCGTGGCGAATAGACCACCACGTGAGGAAGTGGCGCGCCGGTCGACGACAGAATCCGTCCACTCAACGTATTGTTGACCTTCGGGACGGGAGCCGTCGGCACGACCTGGTCGCAACCAAAGAGTCCGGCAAACGCCAAGGCGAGGGCGATCATTCGGCTAGAAAGGGGATGCTTCATGGGGTTGTCTCCAGGAGGAGGCTTTCGATGGAACCGATTTCCAAGGAGCCTGAGGGGGTATTGCAATCGGTAGTGGAATTGCCGCAGATCTGGACAATTCGGAGCTTGAAATCCCCCGCCAAAATCTGTCGGAATGCGACCACGTCGTTGGTCGGTCGGCTCGTCATGGTTTCCACGCCGGGATTGACGGGAGCTTGGAACCAATCCATCGAGTCTGGGGAAAACGTGAATGTACCTTGGGCATTCTTGGGAATCCGCCAGCCCCGGATCCAGCCGTAGGAAACGGGGAAGATTTCCATGCTATCGATGCTCATGACTTGAAGGAAAGCGTCGGAGGCGTCAGAGGCCAACGAAACCCGAATTTCTTTCGACCTCCAGAAATCGTAACCGAGTTCAACGAAATTGCCGAATGCGGTCGTTCCCGAATGGGTCCAGTCCGCACCCAAAACGTTCTTCGCCAAGCGAACTCCGGGGCGGACCTTGGCGTTAAACGTCACCATGGGGACAGAATCCGACCAAGAGACGACTTGCTCGTTGAAACGATCCCAATCTGGGGATTGGTTTGCTGCAGGTCGTTGCGATTCGCGAAAATCCAATTTGTAAGGGGGAAGGTCCACGGTGGTGTCGATGCGTACAAACGACCAACTGCTTCCCGGCCAAGTGGCGAAGAGTTCCACCGTCCATCGCGAATTCCAATCTCCCCGGGGGATGTCGCAGACCCGCGAGGTCTCCAGGGAGCAAAGGCCATTGATCGTGCCATGCAGCAAGGTGAGCAAACTTCGGCCACCCACAACGATCCGGACATTTTCTGGGGTGCCTTGGATGGAATCGAAATGAAGATCAGGTGGTAGGTCAAAATTTTCCTCGCGACGGATGGTGTCGCGCTTCACGTCCGCAATTTCGATGGTATAGGGCACGCTAAAAGGTTGGGAGAGGTCCAAGGGGAGGCGGTAGGGGTTGGAACGATCCAGGGGAATGGTCCGGCCCTGGATTTGGGCCCTGCGTGAAACAATCCGCGGAGCCATCGTATCGGGATTTTCTGTCCAGAAAACGAGCAGGCTGTCCTTGGTGGCATTTTGTTTCGAGGAATCGATTCGCAACCAGTTGGCTGACCCCCACTGCGGAAGGTCGGTGTAGGCAATCATCGAATCGCCCCCCGCGAGGTGAGCTGTGGCGCCAAGGGTAGCGCTCCACACGGCAGGATCGGGGCGTTTCCAAACCAGGGTGTCGCCGACTCCCACTTTGGTGCCATTGTAGTCCCAGGTGATCGAGTCGAGTCGTTCGCCATTGTGGGCGGAGAGCACGCCGTGGAAGGTGAAGCGTTCCAGGTTCGGATTCGCGGGACAGAGCCATTGGATCACAAAGGAGGGAGGGGGACGGAATCCACCTCGAGGCTGGATAGCGCCGAATTCGATCGAGTCGGGGAATCGGTTCTGGATCCTCACCGTCATCGACGTTCCCACAACCGTTCCAAGGCTATCGACATACTCCATGCGCATCACCAAGGTGTCGCCTTGGAGAAGGTCTGGGAGCCACAGCAAGCGTGAAAAGTGTTTCCAGGTCAAAGCGACGGGCACGGTCCGGAGGATTCCCGTTTTCTGGGACCGAGTGACCAGGTTCAAACGTGTGGGGCGCCCCGGCCAAAGCAATGTGGTCGATCCGGTATCGATCCAACCCGAGATCTTGGTTTCCAAAAGCGTCAGAGTTGGCAGGATGTCGTGCCAATTTTTGATGGCCACCGATTGGATCGCTTGCCCATTGATGGCATAGACCACGCTATCGCCCGGCAAAGGTGTGGCTCCAACGGAAGTCGAGGCGGGCCCAAGACACCACAAACCGTCCTGGTCGGTGGTGTCGATGAGATGGAGCCTCGGCAGCGAAACGACGACGTTTTTCAGGGGAGTCCCGGCCCCGTCCAGCACCTTGCCAGAAAGCAATCCGGCTTCGGTGGGCGAGTTGGAATTGATGGAGGCATCGTTGGTGCCTTGGCAACCAACTATTCCCATTCCAAGTAACAGACTCCAAACAAGTTTTAAACAGGTCGTACGGGCAAGGGGGGTCAGAGGATCATGCATGGGGTGAAAGATAGAAAGGCTAGTCGGTACCATCCCATCCGAAGTCACCGCGAATAAACCGCCCTTGGCACCAGTGGTGCCCTGCTGGTTTCGCAGTGCAGTAGCAGTCGTCAAGCCTGTCCTGAGGCACCCCTGCGATGCCCTGAGTTTATCGACCGCCATGTGCTGAAACTGGCTGCGGGGCACCTTTGGTGCCAAGGG
>CAIKAA010000561.1 GCA_903825275.1 uncultured Fibrobacterota bacterium
AGCAAGACGCCGACGTGGTGGCCTTTCTCCATCCCGATTCCGAGGAGGAAGGCAAGGTGTGGCTCTACATCGAAAAGCACCGCGCAGGCCCCCAAAAAGACATTCCGCTTTTGTTCCGCAAGAGCTTTACCCGCTACTACGAGTACACCAGCCGCGAAGAGCCGGAATATGGCTACTAGACTGCCGCACCCCATCTTGTTTTTGGAAGCCGTGGGCGAGGTCACGGTCAGGGCGGTTCGGCGATTGGTCCGTTTCGTTTTGGCCGTCCTTTCCACCATCGGCGGGGCCTTTACGATGTGCGGACGGATTTTTGCCCTGATGCCCATGGTGTTCAAAAATCCCGAGATCTTGATGAAGCAGGCGATGGATTTGGGGGTTTCCTCCATCCCCCTCATCTTTGTCACCTCGTTGTTCGTGGGAATGGTGGCGGCGGTATCGGCCAAGTACCAGTTCCGCAATTTCGTCCCGCTCAAGTATTTGGGAACCTCGGTGGCCAAACTGGTCTTGCTGGAGCTTGGCCCCGTGCTCACAGCCTTGGTCATGAGCGGTCGGATCGGCTCCTCCATCGCCGCCCAAATCGCGACCATGAAGGAGAAGGAAGAGATCGACGCGATGACCGTGTTGGATCTGGACCCCTTGCGCTACCTCGCCGCCCCGCGAATTTTTGTCGGGATTTTGGCGATGCCCGTGCTCACAACCATCTCCTGTTTCCTGTCGATCCTCGGTGCCTGGGGGGTTGCGGTGATCGGATTGGGCGTCACCAGCTATACTTTCCTTTCCGGCACCCGCCTCTTCTTTTCGCCCTACGACGTATTTGTTTGCGAGATCAAGTCCTTTGTGTTCGGCCTCTTGATTTCGCTCTTGGGATATTACCACGGAATCCAAGCCAGCGGCGGCGCCAAAGGCGTGGGCGAAGCCACCATGAAATCGGTCGTCTCCTCTTCGGTGATGATTTTGCTGTTCGACTTTTTGATTGCCTTCCTCTTGCTGCCCCAGACCGGATCCTGAAAGGACGACGCATGCCCGGAGTCCAAATCGACCCCAAGAACGAGATCATCCAACTGCGCCATTTGCGCAAGAGTTTTTGGACCACCGAAGGCGAACAGCAGGTTCTCAAGGACGTGAGCCTGAACATCCGCAAAGGCGAGACGATGGTGATCATCGGAGCGTCAGGTGGCGGCAAGAGCGTGATTTTAAAGCATATGGTCGGTTTGTTGCAGCCCGACGGCGGTGACGTGCTGGTGGAGAACAAGGTGATTTCCGACGCCAATCATTTCGACACCGACACCATCCGTCGCAAGATGGGCATGCTGTTCCAAATGGGGGCGCTCTTCGACTCCATGAGCGTGGGCGAAAACATCGCCTTCGCGCTGCGCGAGCACAATCCCGGAATCCCCGAAGAATCGGTGGAAGAAATCGTGGCCCGGCTGTTGGGTTTGATCAACCTGAATCCCGCCTTTGCCTCCAAGATGCCGTCCGAACTTTCGGGGGGCATGAAAAAGCGCGTCTCGCTGGCGCGCACCTTGGCCGTTGAACCAGAAATTGTCCTGTACGACGAGCCGACCACCGGCTTGGATCCGATCACTTCGGATGTGATCAACGACTTGATTTTGGACACCCAAAAGCAATTCCACGTCACCTCGGTGGTCGTCACCCACGACATGGTTTCGGCCTACAAGATCGCCGACCGCATCGCCATGCTCTACCAGGGCCACATCATCTTTGTCGGGACCGCCGACGAGGTCCGCGAGACCCACAACCCCTACGTCCAGCAATTCATCCGCGGAATGCGCAAACTCGAGTCCGTGCCGGAGTAGTCGCGGGTGGCAAAATCGAAAAGTTTTTGGGTCTGCTCGGAGTGCGGGCACAAGCAGAACATGCCTGCCGGATTTTGTCCGTCGTGTCGCAAGTACAACACGTTGGTCGAAGAAGTCGAGGCGCTGCCCAGCTTCCGTCGCGGCCCTAAGGCGGCGACCGGCGCCGCCCAGGCCAAGCGGCTTTCGGAAATTTCCATCCAGGACGCGACGCGGATCACCACTGGCATTTCGGAATTCGACCGGGTGCTGGGTGGCGGAGTGGTGCCGGGTTCGCTCGTGTTGGTCGGGGGCGATCCGGGAATTGGCAAATCGACCCTGCTTTTGCAGATGTGCGGGCGCATTGAGAAGCAAGCTCGGGTGCTTTACATCACGGGTGAAGAATCGGCTTCCCAAGTGGCGCTTCGCGCCGAACGATTGGGCGGGCAGGCCGACCACGTCTGGATGCTTGCCGAAACCCGTATTGAAGCGATCTTGGCGGAACTGGCACGGCTGGATCCCACCATCGTGGTCATCGATTCCATCCAGACGGTGTACCGCGACGATTTGGAAAGCGCCCCCGGAACCGTGAGCCAATTGCGCGAAAGCACGGCCGCCCTGCTCACCTGGGCCAAGGGCGGAGGCGGTTCGGTGTTTTTGGTGGGCCATGTCACCAAGGACGGGCAATTGGCCGGGCCGCGCGTGCTGGAGCACATGGTCGACACGGTGCTGTATTTCGAAGGCGACCGCCACCACCTGTACCGCCTGTTGCGGGCCACCAAAAACCGCTACGGCGCCACAGGCGAAGTGGGAGTTTTTGAAATGCGGTCCACGGGTCTGGAAGGCGTCCAAAATCCTTCGGCGCTGTTCATGGGAAATTTGGGCGTGCGACCGGGGGTTTGCATCACCGCCACCGTCGAGGGCAGCCGCCCCATTTTGGTGGAAGTCCAGGCCCTGGCGGGAGCCACCCATTTCTCGATGCCCCAACGGGTCGCGACAGGATTTGACGCCCGGCGCATGACGATTTTGCTGGCCCTTTTGGAACGCCACGGCGGAATGCACCTGGGCGGCTACGACGTGTTTCTTTCCGTGGCCGGCGGTTTGAAGCTCGACGATCCAGGAGGCGAACTCGCCGCCGCCTTGGCTGTGGCTTCCAGTTTGCGGGACACCCCGTTGCGGTCAGGAACCCTCGCCCTTGGCGAGCTGGGGCTGGGCGGCG
>CAIKAA010000562.1 GCA_903825275.1 uncultured Fibrobacterota bacterium
CCCCGGTCAAGTTCGTGGGAACCTGCACGATTGGCACCGACCACCTGGACAAGACTTGGTTGGAATCCAACGGGATCGAGTGGGCTTCGGCCCCCGGCTGCAACGCCCGGTCCGTGGCCGAGTGGGTGGGCGCGGTTTTGGCGTGGGCTCACCTGGAACGTCGGATTGATCTTTCCGCCAGCCCTCGGGCAGGAATTGTTGGGGTCGGGCGAGTGGGGACACAAGTGGCCCAGGTTCTTTCCTGCCTGGTGGGCGAAATCCTTTTGAACGATCCGCCTCGAGCCGAGGCCGAGGGAGAGGATGGTTTCCACGAATTGTCCGACCTCGTCCGATCCTGCCAAATCGTTTCGGCACACCTGCCCCTGACGCGCACCGACGACCACGCCACCCATCGCTTGCTAACCCACCGGATCTTGTCCCAACTGCCCCCCAACGCGATGTTCATCAATGCCGGAAGAGGCCCAACGGCGGTTTCGCGAGACCTTCTCGCCCTTGCCCGGGGACGAGCGGATCTCACTCTGGCCTTGGACGTTTTTGATCCCGAGCCAACCATCCCTGCGGACCTGGCTCGGGCCGCACATCTCATTTCCCCCCACGTGGCTGGCTATTCGCTGGAAGGCAAGCAAGAAGGCACGCGAATGATCCGCGAGGCCTTTGGGAGACACTTGGGTCTTCCCGTTTGGGATTTGCCCCCCGTTGCAGGAATTCCCCTCAGTGTCGCCAATCTCCGGGTAGAGGATTCGGCCGTCCACTCCGAGACGGACCCCTGGGACGCCTTATGTGCCTTGATCTTGGCTGCCTGGAACCCGATCGAAGACGATACCCAGCTGCGGTCGACCATGGACCTGCCTGAATTGGAGCGTGGCGCCAACTTTGATCGCCTGCGCAAGGAATACCCCGTGCGCTTGGAATGGAGACACCGGCCCGTGATCGGGGCCGAACAGCTCCCTCCCGAGACCTGGGAGCGCGCCTTGCGCCTGGGTTTCGTAGCGGGTTAACCTAGTTGCGGGGGAACAGGATCATGCCTGCCCAAAGTCCGCCCAGGCTGGCGAGAAAGGAAAGCCACAGTCCCGAGGTGGCCGAAAAAAAGGTGGAACCAAACCACCACCCTGCGTAGCCAACCGCACTGCTGATCGCGCTGATCGTCATCCACCTCATCGGGTGCTCTCCTTCAATTTGGTCTCCTTGTTCCGAGGCGCCCCAGAAGGTTACTGCTTTTCTCCCCGAAAAAACAGGCGGAAGCGAGCTCGGTGGTCGTCGGTCGAATTCTCCAGTGGATTCGGCCAAGCCTCCATCGTAATCTTAGCCATGGCCCGGGAGTCGATCCAGGACTGGCACTTACCTTTGGAAAGTCATGGACAAATTTCACCTTCTCTCCAGCCTATTTTTTCTTTCTGCTGCCGTCCTGGCAGGAACTCCCAGCGTTCCCAAGCCGACGGCCTCCCCCATGTCCACCATCGAGGAGGAGGATGCCGGCGAGGCCGAGGATTCTTTGGATGTAGACGTTACCCCCTCGCCCCCAAATACCAAAACCGGAATCCAGGGAACCGTGGCCTCCGGGAATTCTGCAGCCCAAGACGAGGACAACCAACCTTTCGAGAACGTCCTCGACCCTCATTCGAACTCGGATCGCCTTTGGACCCTTTGGATGTCCAACAGTTACGGGTGGGAGACCAAAGATTCTTCGTCCTACACCTTCACGGGCTCGATTTCGCGTGCCCTCGAGGCCGAATCCTTCTCCCTGACCCCGCGACTGGGGTGGTCACGGCAAACCGCCAAACCCTCTGATACGCTGATCCAAAATCTCTCCCTGGGTGCTTACCTCCAGTGGGAACCCACCGCCGACCTCGGGCTTGGCTTGGATGGCGATTGGATCACCCAAAATGGGCCGGACGATGGAAAGTTGGAGGCGGACGCTTCGTTCGACCACAACCTAACCGACTGGCTCAATGCCTCGGTCGCGGCATCGGGCGGTTGGTCCATCTTGTACCGAGGATCTGCCGGAGGGTCCATCGGCTCCCTGGTCACTTTGGGAGAGTTTCAATTTTCGGTCAATGGCTCCTTCAACCGACGCCTCCAAACCTATGTGAACATTTTGGGCGTGCAAAAGGAAGACTACACCAACGCCTGGGGGTGGACGACTGGGTTGAATTGGAAAAAGGGGCATTGGACGACAGGGCCGAGCTGGACGGGTGAGTATTGGAAGGCCAATACCTCGGCAAACCAAAAAATCTCCGATCCAACCTCGAAAAGCAAAGGCAAAAAAAATGTCAAGGTGGTGAAAATTTCGGCGAGTGGTGTGGTGATCGATGAAAGTGTTGCCTGGAATTGGGAGTGGAAGCCAATCCCCGATCTCGCCTTTGAATTTTCCCTGATCAAAAATTTCGGACAAAGCAGCGCCACTGCCAAAGCCAACCAACCCAACCCTAAACCAGTGGCAGGAACCAATCCCGAAAGTCCAACCTTCCCCGAGAACTCCGTGGTCGGCACTTTGGGCTTCGCCTTCCATTGGTAGAAAGACCTTCCCAACGGTCGATTAGCTACCTTGCGGCCCCATGACCGCTCTCTCCCAGTCCGACCTGCCAGGAATCACCCTTCGCGCTCGCGGCAAGGTCCGCGACATTTGGGATTTGGGTGACCAATTGCTTTTGGTGGCCACCGACCGCATCTCTGCTTTTGATGCGGTCTCGCCCACCCTCATTCCCGGAAAAGGAATCTTGCTCACCCAAATGAGCTTGTTTTGGTTCGAGCTGTTGGGTTTCCCTCACCATTTGGTGGCGAGTTCTGTTAGTGACTTTCCTTCGATCCTCAAGCCATTCGCAAGCCAGCTCGAAGGCCGCTCCATGCTGGTGCGCAAGGCCAAACGATTTGACGTCGAATGCGTGGCCCGTGGCTATTTGGTTGGATCGGGCTGGAAGGATTACCAGCGAACCGGATCGGTTTGCGGGCACGTATTGCCCAAGGGTCTTTTGGACGGATCCAAACTTCCAAGTCCGATCTTTACACCAGCGGCAAAAAACGACGTTGGCCATGATGAAAACGTGGATCGCGAAACCGCCGGCCGCATTTGCGGCCCCCAGGTCGCGGAATTTTTGGAAGAAGCCACCCTCGCCCTTTACACCAAAGCGGCGGCCCACGCCGAAAAAGTGGGCATCCTCTTGGCCGACACCAAGTTCGAGTTCGGCTTGATCGATGGCCGCATTTCCCTCATCGACGAAGTGCTGACTCCCGACAGCTCCCGGTTTTGGCCCAAGAGCGAATACGAACCAGGCAAGCCCCAGCCTAGTTTTGACAAGCAATCTGTGCGCGACCATTACGAAAGCCTGGCCTGGGACAAAAACCCTCCAGCGCCCCCGCTCCCCTCGGAAATTGTCGAAAAGACTTTGGAGAAATACCGGGAAGCTTATAAGAGGCTGACAGGCAAAGAGCAGGCGCCAGCTTGATGAAAATGGCCGCCCACCACTGACCAGGCTCCCTCCCGAGTCGGGAGGGTTAGGGGAGGGATGGATTCCAGGCACCTATCGGCGGCTTGCTATTGACGTTTGGAAACAGCCGTTCCAGGACCTCCGCCAGCTCGCGCGGGTTGACCGGCTTGGATACGTAATCGTCCATTCCCGCATGCAAACAGCGCTCGCGATCACCCCGCATCGAATTGGCCGTCATCGCGACAATTGGAAGGTGGCGGTTGAGGACTTTGGACAGGACCCCTCGGATTTTCCGGGTTGCCTCGAACCCATCCATCTCGGGCATTTGTACGTCCATCAACACCAGATCGTAAGGGATCGACTGGAGGGCGCTCAAAGCCTCCACGCCATTGGCCACGGCATCGACCCGGATTCCAAACCCTTCCAAAATTCCGACGGCAACCATTTGGTTGACTGCATTGTCTTCCGCCAAAAGCACCCGCAATTTCTCGGCATGCTCCCGGGTAGGCGCCACCACAGGACGCATGCGGGGCGATCGCGTGGGGGGGATCCCACAAAGCAATTTTTCCAAACACTCCAACACGTCGGATTGGCGAAAGGGTTTGACAAGATTTGAGGCAAACCCAGCCTCGCGTTCATCCGTTTCGTCCAATTGGTCCCCTATGGACGACATCAACACGAGACGCGTGTCGGCCAAAGAGGCCACTGCACGAATGGATCGGGCCAATTCAAGCCCGTCCTGTCCCGGCATTCGCAAGTCGATCAGCGCCACACGGTAGGGCTCGTTTTGGAGCTTGGCTTCGACCAACTCGGCCAGACCATCCTTCGCCTCCCCCGAACCGTGGACTCGAACACCCCAAAGGGAGAGTTGATTTGACAATATCTGTCTGGCAGCGGCATTGTCGTCCACGACCAGCACCTTCGCTCCTCGCAGGGAAGCCGGTACCACTTCCGGAGGCTTGGCTTCGGCGGCTTTCTCGAATCTCGCGGTGAACCAGAATTCGGAACCTCGACCTAACTCGCTTTGGATTCCAACCTGCCCACCCATCAATTCTGCCAGCTGGCGCGAGATGGCCAATCCCAAACCAGTCCCCCCGAATTTGCGCGAAGTGGAGGCGTCGACCTGGGAAAATTTTTGGAACAGGAGGTCCACCTTGTCAGAGGGAATCCCTATTCCCGTATCCTTGACGGAAAACTTCACCGTAAGAAGATCCTCCGATTCCCAAACCAACTCGGCGCGCACGACGATTTCTCCAGATTGAGTGAACTTCACGGCATTTCCGCCCAAATTCACCAGCACTTGGCGAAGTCGACCGGGGTCGCCGCGAACAACCGTAGGCAAGGAGGGATCGGTGGCACACACCAGTTCAATCCCTTTTTCACCGGCCCGCAAGGAAAGCATGGAGGCAAAATCATCCAGGAGCACGCGGAGGTCGAACTCCAACGACTCCATCTCCAGCTTGCCCGCCTCAATTTTGGAAAGGTCCAAGATGTCGTTCAACAAAGCCATCAAGGCCTCGCCACTTTGTCGGACAATTTCTGCGTAACGCCGTTGCTTGTCGTCCAGCTTGGTGTCCAGCAACAGGCCAGTCATTCCGATCACCCCGTTCATCGGAGTCCGGATCTCATGGCTCATATTGGCCAAGAAGTCGCTTTTTGCGATGCTTGCCATTTCGGCTTGGGTTGCCAGGGAATTGGCGCGGGCGGTGGCTTCCTCCAAGTAGATATTGGTCGCCTTCAAGGACTCTTCCCACTCGATGCGCTCGGTGACATCTTGCATGCTTCCAACCATCCGAGTCGGGCGCCCGCTCCAGTCGCGCTCCACCACATGGCCGCGATCCAAGATCCAAATGATTTTTTCATCGAGGCGCACCATCCGGTGCAAACTCGTGTACTGCACGTTTCCGGCCAAGCAGCCTTGGACTTGGTTGGCGACCGTCTCCTGATCGTCTTCGTGGATCCGGGACATGAATTCCTTCAAGGTGTGTTCCAGCACATCTTCCGGTAGGTCCAGCATCGAACTCCATCGCTGGTTGTGCTTGATGGTATTCGTCGCGATATTCCAATCCCAGATTCCATCTCCGGTCGCGGCAAGTGCCCAAGTCAGGCGTTGTTCGAGTTCATAACGCTCTCTCTCGATTCGCTTGCGGTCGGAGATGTCGTACACGATCAAGTGCAATACGTTTCGACCGTCGAACTGGATGAAGCTGGAGGAAATCTCGACCTCGCGAATTCTTCCGTCGGCCAATCGGTGTTGGAATTCAAACCGTTGTCCCGGCCCCAGGGACAGGTTTTCCAAGGCCAATCTTGCGTCGGTTTGTTCCATCGCGTTGATGTCCGAGATGTTCATCGACAAAATTTGGTCCTTCGACCAACCGTAATACCTGACCGCGGCATCGTTGGCATCCAAAATGGAGCGGTCGCGAGGATCGATCATCAGCATGACCGAGGAGTTCCCCGCAAATTGGTTCCGGTAGGAATTTTCGGTCTGGACCAGCTCCCGGGTCCGGTTTTCAAACTTTGCTTCCAGATCGCGCTTGCGCCGCAAGACCAGGACCATTCCAACCGCCAGAAAGCCCACCCCAACCCACAACCAAAAGCCATCCAATTCTAGGGTTTGGTGGAAAGGTACCGGGTTCGGAAAATCGATCTGGATCGAGACAAAGCTCTGCTTGGAGAAGTATTTGGCAAAGAAAACCCGTAACACCGCCAGAAAGACCATGACCATGGATCCCGCTGCTAGGACCAGCCCTGGACGGCCCCCCTCGCTTCCCGCGACTCGATTTCTCAAAAACACCATTGAAAACGTGACTCCTCTTTCCAAAACGACCGCCTCGCCCAACGGTTTTAACGGCCCCTTGCCGTTTTGGCGCAAACCCATTGTCCCCTCTTGCGGAGGTTTTGTCCATGCTCCAGGAATTTTCCTGACCAGGCTTCGAAGACCCGAATTCAAGACCGCCGTTCACCCCGCTCACACGCTGGAGGTAGGTGGTCTGGTTGGCCAGACCGGTATCGACATCAGCCAAACCAGCGGTCGTTGCGATCTTGGCTAAAACTCCTCGCCCCCCCACTACGATTGTGGAGTGAGCCTATTGTCCTTCTTCTTCAGGAGCTAAATTGACCCGTCTTCCAACCATTTCGCGTAGTTCTGAAAGGACTCTCATGAGCCGCATCGCACTGCTTTCGGTTTTCGACAAAACTGGTCTGGTCCCCTTCGCCCAAGGACTTGCCTCCCTCGGATGGAAACTTGTGTCGACCGGTGGCACCTTGGCGGCCTTGAAAAATGCAGGCCTTGAGGCCACGGCCATCGACGAGCTGACCGGCCACCCGGAAATTTTGGAAGGTCGCGTCAAGACCCTTCATCCCAAAGTTCACGGCGGCTTGTTGGGACGCCCGCAATTGGCCGACCACAAGGCCCAGATGGACCAAAACGGCATCACCGCCATCGACTTGGTGGTTGTGAACCTGTACCCCTTCGAGGCCACGGTGGCTCGTGGCGCCGGTTTGGATGAAACCATCGAGAACATCGACATCGGTGGCCCCGCCATGTTGCGTTCAGCTGCCAAAAACCACGAACGGGTGACCGTGGTTTGCGACCCTGCGGATTACCCGACCGTGCTCGAAGAATTGACTGCGTCGGGAGACACCTCCCTCGCGACCCGCCAAAAATTGGCCATCAAGGTTTATGCGACCACCAGCCGCTACGACAGCGCCATCGAGCGCCATCTGGCCAAGTCGGTCCTTTCCGAAGAACGACTCGATCTTCGCTTTGGGGCCGGACAGGTCTTGCGCTATGGCGAAAACAACCACCAAAAGGCTTCGTTTTTCCTGGAATCCGATCTGGTCCAGCCAAGCGAACCCTCGCTGGGCAAATTCCGTCAATTGCACGGCAAGGAATTGTCCTACAACAACCTCGTGGACGCCGACGCCGCCTTGGAAGCCGCCCGCGAGCTTTCGGACACGTTTGGTGCCGTGGTCATCAAACACCTGAACCCCTGCGGTTATTCCACCGGCGCGACTCTCAAGGACGCCCTTAAGGCAGCCTGGGCAGGCGATCCGGTCAGCGCCTTTGGTTCGGTGATCGCCCTGACGCGCCGCGTCGATTTGGCCACCGCCGAAGTCCTGAAGGGACGCTTTGTGGAAATCTTGTTGGCCCCCTCCTTCGAGCCCGACGCCTTGGAATTCCTGAAAGCCAAAAGCAAGGACATCCGCATTCTGGAAATTGGGGAATTTGGCAAGGCGAAGGACCGCAAGGTCTACAAGCATGTGATCGGCGGCATGCTGGAACAAGACCGCGACGCAGCCTTGATGGACAAGTTTGAGAGCGCCACCCAGGTGGCCTTTCCCGACGCCAAACGGAGCTTGGCCGAATTCACCTGGAAGGCCTGCAAACACCTCAAGTCCAACGCGATCGCGATCGGATTCGAGTACGCTCCGGGCCAGTTCACGTTGGTGGGCGCGGGGATGGGCCAGCCCAACCGCATCGATTCGAACCAAAAGCTCGCCCAACCTCGGGTCCTGGACTGGCTCGCGCGAGAACTTCCCAACGCTGATGCGACCCAAGCCATCGCCGAGATGGTGCTTTGTTCCGACGCCTTCTTCCCCTTCCCCGACAATGTCGTGGCCGCCCACGAGTTCGGCTTGAAGTTTTTGGTGCAACCTGGCGGCTCGCTTCGCGATGCCGATTCGGTGGCCAAGTGCGACGAGTTAGGCCTGGCGATGGCCATGACCGGCCTGCGTCACTTCCGCCACTGATCCCCACGGGTCAGGGTCGCCCTTTGGCAACCCTGGCCCCATCAGATCCCCAAAATCGGCATTTCCTTGGCGGCCTGGCCAAAATCGCGGTCGTGGCTGACCAAGGCTTGGGCCGAATGGACCAGAGCTGCGGCCAGCTGAAAGGCATCGGGAAGTTTGAGTCCGTAGCGAATCCGAAGCCGGGCAGCTTTGGCAGCAAGGTCAGCGTTTAGGTCGACCACCCTCCAACCCAAACCTTCGCGCAAGGCGCTTTCATAGCGCTCGGCCAAGGCTTCCTTGCGGGCTTTCAATGGGCCCGCCAAAACTTCGGCTAGGGTGACGGGCGTGAGCAGGATTTGGATCTCGCCGCGCTCGGCGGCGCGAAACAACGGCAGAAATAGGGGAAGAAAAGTCGCGTTCGCTTCCAGCAGGTAGATGACTGGGGCGGTATCCACGACCACCACGGAACCATGCGGCAATTGGTCGAGGATCATGCGCCCCATTCCTGGCGTTGTTGATCCAACCAAGCCGACGGGTTATCGCTCCAAAGCTCTTGACCCGACCCGATCAGGGAATCTAGCGAAACCATTTTTCGAGAACGCCGCATGGACAATGGCCCCAGGACAGCGATGGGCCGCCCACGGCGAGCGATCACGATTTCGGAACCGCTTTCGGCGGCTTCCAAAAGCGAGGGGAATTGCTCCCGGGCTTGGGCCACCGAAAAGGGATCTTCTCCCGTGCTGAGGAGGGAGGAGTCCAAAGGAATCATTTCAGACATGTACATAATGTACAAGTAATTGCTAGAAAACGCAAGTCCAAAATCTTGTGTACGTTGAAGCCCTCGAATCGCTCTGCAAGAGAGGACTTTACACGTTGACGACAGGAATCGAGGCCGGGGCGTTTCGCATCGCGGCGACAAACGGAATGGCTCGCACCGGAGAATTTTCCACCTCCCATGGAATCATCCGCACCCCGGCCTTTATGCCGGTCGGGACTGCGGGATCGGTCAAGTCCCTGACCACCGAAGAAGTGGTAGACACCGGTGCCGACGTGATTTTGGGAAATACATACCACCTTTGGCTGCGACCCGGAACCGCCTTTTTGCGGGAATGGGGAGGATTGCGGAATTTCAACCGCTGGCCCAAGGCTCTATTGACCGATTCCGGTGGCTTCCAGGCCTGGTCGCTTTCCAAAATCCGCAAGATCGACGACGACGGGATCACCTTCGCCTCGCACCTGGATGGCAGCCGGCTGCGCTTCACTCCCGAATCGGTCTTGGAAGCCCAGCGCGACATTGGGGCCGATGTCATCATGGCGCTGGACGAATGCACCCCGGCGGATGCGGACTTCAAAACCGCCGAACGATCTTGGGAACGCACCCTCTCGTGGACCCGCACGATGAGCGAACTTTGGCGGCAGGATCCCACCGCTCATGGGCACCCGCAACTCTTGTTTCCCATCGTCCAAGGCGCTCTCCATGATGGACTCCGGGAACGATCGGCCCGCGAAGTGGCCGAATTGGACCTTCCTGGCAATGCCATCGGTGGGCTTTCGGTAGGTGAACCGGAACCCGACATGTACCGCATTGCCAAACTCTGTTGCGAAATCCTTCCCCAATCCAAGCCTCGCTACGTGATGGGCGTGGGAACCCCGCGCAACCTGCTGGAGCTGATCGACCGGGGCGTCGACATGTTCGATTGCGTGATGCCCACCCGCAACGCCCGCAATGGAATGGTGTTCACCTGGAACGGATCTTTCCACTACAAGGCCGCCAAGGTCGCCAACGACAAAGGTCCCATCGATCCCGAATGCGGATGCCTTGCCTGCAAATCCGGGTACTCGCGAGGCTACCTTCGCCATTTGTACAAGGCCTCTGAAATCTTGCCCCTGCGACTGGCAACCGTACACAACATCCACTTCTACCAAGAGCTCATGGACGCCTCACGCCGGGCGATTCAAAATGGATCCTGGACTTCCTTCAAAGCCGAAACGTTAGCCCGGCTGGAAGGCGATGGAGAACCCGTTTGACCGGCCGGGTCCATGTGGTGTTCACAGGCGGAACGATTGGATCGAGCCGGGGGGATGACCGGACCGATTTGGATCCAAAAACTTCTCGACAACTTTTGTCCTGCGCTTTGGAAGCCCCGGTCACCTTCACGACCAGCGAGCCATTTTCGATCCTATCCGAGGACGCCACGCTGGACCATTGGACTCTTTTGGCCAAACACCTTGCCGAACTCGACTTTTCCCGGCTGGATGCGGTGGTCGTCGCCCATGGATCGGACACACTCGCCTGGACGGCGCACGCTCTCGCTTACGCCTTGCACGGCGTCCCCAAGCCGGTTGTCTTGGTCGCCTCGGACCTGCCCTTGTCCGATTCCTTCGCAAATGGTCCCCAAAATTTCCGAGACGCGATCGCGTTTGCCCTCTCCGAAAAATTGCCGGGAGTCTTCGTGGCTTGGAAAAATCCGCACCAAGACACGATCCTCCATCTGGGTACGAGGATCCTTCCCTGTGACACCCACGACGACATGTTCCGATCCGTTTTGGGCCTGCACTTCGGCACCCAAGCCGACGGAGAATTCCGTCGCAATCCCGCCTTGGGCAATCCCTCCCGAAGCCAACTCGCGACGGCTTCGCAACCAGGGAATTGGCTCGAATCCATTCGTTGGGCCCAAATGGGATCGCTCTTCGAATCCAACCTTCTCGTTTTACCTGCACAACCGGGGTACCGTTCGGTCCATGGGGACCCTACCTCTTGGAAGGCGGTTCTTCAACTCCCCTATCACAGTGGAACGGCTTGCAGTGCCGAAGGCCCATTTTCCCTTCATGAATTCGCCCTAACCTGCCACGGCTTGGGCATTCCCTTCCTGTTGGGGCCCGTTCGTCACCCCAAAAACACCTATGCCAGCATCCAGAGGCTGGTTCGATGCGGAGTCCAGCTGGCGCCGCATCTCTCGGAATCGGCATTGACGGTAAAAATTCGATGGCTTCTGGCTACAGGGCAAAATTTGTCACGCTTGTCCGAACCCATCGCCTTCGACCTGCTTTCAGAGTCTACCTTGACAACCGAATGAATTTTGAAAGAGAACTTCGTCGCTGGAGCCGACTGCGTCCAGAAATCCTCACTCGCTGCGTGGTGAAAATTCTCGTGGGCAGACAGAGGATTGGCGGCGAATTGATCGACCTTTCCCCAGGAGGAATTGGGCTGTTGGTTGAGGGTGTCCCACGACTCGAAATTGGACAGAAGACCCTGGTCGAGATCCGGTTCGGAGGCCAGCCCCTCGCCGTTCGATCGGCCGAGGTTCGTCGCATCACCCCATCGACCGATGGCATTTTGATTGGGTTGTCGTGGAGGATGATTCCCGAAATTTGGAACGAAATCGAACGACGCAATCCATCCCGACTCACTCTCCCCGTCGACGCCCTTTTCGCCCGCACCCCTCTAAAACACGCCCACAATGTTTGGACGCGACTTTCCGTCATCGACATCAATTCCGATTTTGGCTTCCAAGTCGAAACGCGCGGCGGTCCGGCTTACCTTTTGCCCGGCCACCGTACCGTATTGGGATTGGACTTGCCGCACCTCCACCAACATGGATGGGAATGTCAAGTGATGTGGGTCAGGCCGGCCCTGGGTCAAGGAATGCGGCTTGGCCTGCGGGTATTGGATCCCGATCCAACGCTGGATGAAATCCTTTCCGAATGGTTGCAAATCCGCCGCGAATGGTCGCCTCTGGAACTCCAGCAACTCGGTTTTGGAAAAGACTCCCTCCCTGGCCAATACCGATTTCGAAAAATCGAAGAACAAGCCGAAGCAATCTCGTTTGCAGCCTTCCTAGGCGAATCGTCTGGGGTGGAATTCAACTCAGGCCAAGAGGGCCTGCGCAAGGCGCTTCCCACCTCCCCAATTGCTGAAATTCAGTTAGGGTGTTGGGATGGACTTCAGCTTGTGGCGGCGATCACCCTATCCCCACTTGAGGACGAATCCATTTCCTCCTCCCTGTCGGTCATCACCAATTTTGCCATCGAGCCCCATTGGATCGTTCCCGAAGTTTTTCTCGGACTATGGGAACAGACCACTCGATTGTTCCTGGCTTCCGAAAGCCCCCTCCTCTTGGCTTGGTGCCCTCCCGGTCGGAGGGAATTGTTCCGGCTTCTGGGGCTTGAGGAGACCAATGGCCCCACCCAACCCTCGGGCGGCGGAACCTGGATGAGTATCCATCGGGATCGGATGATTTCCGGAATCGGGATGAATGCAATCCGCTGGGTCCTTTTGTACGCAAATATTTCCAATTTCGTCCTGCAACATCAAGACCGACGACTGACCATCGGGAATGGGATCGCACGCTTTCGACGCAAAATCCTCTTTTGGATTTTGCGCGATTGGCGCGAACCTCATGAACGGAACAAGCTTCGCAAGGCCATCGGCAAATGGGCCATCGACATGCAGGAAACTCCGACGATGACCTAAAGATTCCCCTTGAATCGCGGCCTCACCCCGTGGTAGAATCTTTTGAAATTGTTCCATCTCTTCGGGTGGACGGGGGTGCCGAGCATGCGTTCGATCCAGATCCCCATCTCGTCCCAACGCACCTGCCAAGGGATGACTTTGGGGGAAGTACTCGTGGTTTTGGTGATCGTCGGCATTCTGGCCCGGCTCGCCATTCCAAGCTTTCTGCGCTCCCAAGGGGAATCGAGGCTCGACGGCGATGCGTCCAAGCTTGCGGAAGACATCCAGTGGACGAGACTTTTGGCGACAAAATCTGGCAAGCGATCCTTCCTGTTCCTCCAAGGGGCAACCCGCAAATGGAGCATCTGGTTGGACAAGGACTCCAGCCTGACCTTCGATTCGGCCAAGGACAGCTTGATCAAACGTGACTCCCTGGGCGTCTCGGTTCAATTTGGATTTGGATTCACCGCTCCCACCGTATCTGCTCCCTTGGGCACCGCGGTCCCTTCCAGTGGGTTTGGCAGCGTCCAATCCGGCAATGTAGATGACTGCCTACCGGGTTCGACCTATCCCGCCTCGACCTTGGGAACCTCCACTTGGGCGAGCGGATCTTCGGATGGGTTGATCGTTGGCTGCGGCGGCTCGATCGCTGATTTGCGAAACGGAGTTTTGTACCTCACCTCGACTCGATCGACATCGAAGGGTTTTGCGATCACCTTTAACTCGGTCACCTCGGGTTATGAAAGTTTCAGCGTCCGCAAGTACAAATGGGCCGGGGGAACATGGTCTCTCCAATAGCCCCTCCCAAATCGAAACCCAATCTCGCCTACACCTTGATCGAGGTATTGATCGCCATGGTGATCCTTTTGATCGCCTATCCCGCCATTTCCAATTTGATCACGGCCTCGCGCAAGGCCCAGGTCAGTGGTTATCGTATGGAACAAGCTTCGGCCTACGGAAGGACAGTGATCGATTCCCTTTCCATCCTCCCCTCGAACGCCTGGACCACCGGAAGCTCGAACCAACGTGTGGGTGGCGTGCAGTACACCGCCACTTGGACCAAACCGGCCACGTCGTCCCCCTGGATCTTTCCCGTCTCCGTAACCTGGACCCAGGGTTCCCTGGTCCACCAGATCCAGCTCCAGGCGGTGCTCCAATGAAAAGAGGCCTTTCCCTGATGGAACTCATGGTTGCCATCGTGTTGACCGGATTCATCACCTGGTTGACCCTCAGCCTATTCGCCAACGAAAACCGGTCTTACACCAAAACCCGGGAACGGGTCCGGCTCCAAACCGACAGCCGGGAAGCGCTTCGCCTGATCGAGCAGGAAGTGCGCAACATGGGCTACAAGACCACCGTCGCCATATCAGCCAATCGCGTCCAGTCCAGCATCGGCACCTGCGCCGACGTCTGGATGGACGCGCCCGGTGGAGACAGTTCCTCGTTCGGATTCGAGAATACCAAGACCCTTGCGGGCGATTCCATCAGTTTCCTATTCCACGAATTGCAAAACGGGCCCTTGACCGACTGCACCAATCTGCGCACCATCGGGTATCGCCAATACGGCTCATTGCTCCAGCGACGTTGGTGCAATGGCGGGTGTACCAATGAACCGTGGATCGGATTGTTGGACAGCGTCGTTTCCTTCCAAATCCGCTACGGGTTGATCGCCAATCCCACCGACTATTCTTCCCTAAACAGCCCAGCCCAACTCCAGACCTCGGCGCTCTGGACCCGAGGCACGATGACAAAATCTGGCACATCTCCAGACCTTGTCCTTGGGGGATTCACAACCCTGAGAAAGACCGCCATCTTCAGTTCCCCCATCGACACCTTGGATCCCACCCAAACCTGGGAAATCAGCTTCACCAGTTTGCCCAACGACGCTCTGCTGGCCGACATGGACTCGACGTCCTTTAAGGTGGGCTTTTACAAATCGGATGGCAGCGTCACCGGGACAGGAGACACCATGTCCTTCTCGACCGGATTCAGCTCGGGCACCCCGCGTACACTTGCCATCCAAATTTCGCCGACCACCTATTCTGCAGGAGGGCTCTACTTGGGTTTTGAGGGAAAACTCAAAACGTCCACCAAAGCCGCATGGGGCCTGACCCTTTCCAGCATTTCCCTGCGTCGGGTGTCACGAGGGAAATACAACTGGGTCGAAAATCCAACCATCGCCCAGAAAAACAAGGTTCGGGCCATCGATATCCATCTTTTGGTCAAAGCCCGAAAAACCACCCAGGAAGCCAGCCCAGGACCGTTTGACTCGGTCGCTCTGGGTCAATCCGGACTCAGCTACACTCCAACGGGAACGGACGTAAACCGAAGTTTTGTGATTTTTCAACGCGTCATCCCGGTGGTGAACAATGGAATCTGACTGGAAGAGATTTGCTGGACTTGATGGAATTTCCAGCTTCTTGAACACGGGGTTGCACCATGGAAAATGATCCTCTGAAACCATCATCGTCCTCTCGCGGTGTCGCCATGTTGGTTGTCCTGTCCATGATCGTTTTCTTCACCATGCTCGGCTACATGGGGATCGAAATGGCCGGTCGCGACACGATGGTGGCTGGCACCTACCTCGACATCACCTCCCGCGATGTGTCGGGTCGTTCTGCCTTGCAATACGGCTTGGCCCGCTTGACAGCTTCGCCGGCCCGGACAGTCGCCCAACTGCAATTGTTCATCAACGATTCGGACTTGCCGTTGGCCTCGGCTCACCAATACCTGTTGCTCTCCCAACCAACCTGCTCCCTCCAAGTGGCCGATCCAGGATTCCAACGTTTGGGTACGGGAGGGGACCTTAGCGCAGTGAAAGTCCAGGTGATCTCGGCCGACTTGGGAACCGATGATACAGGAAGCACCTCGGGGGGTGGAATCAAGCTCTCCCTTTTGGTGACAGGGCGCGGGCGCAACGGTGACATCACAAATTCCGTTTCGACCTACCAACTGGCCGGAATCGATGTGCCCACTGCGGGTTCCGTGCCCTCGGGCGCTCCCGACATGAACATGGCCGTCTACATCAACGGCGGCCTTCCCAACACGAATGTGGGAAACCAGGTGACAGGAAATGTCTACATCGCGGGCGATGTCCATCTAAATGGTCCGGCCAACATCAACGTATCGGGAACCCTCCGGGTGAACGGGATGTTTTCCAGCGATGCGCCCGTGGTCGCCCAAGGCAACGCCGTGTTCGGAAAAGACATATACACCAACTCCACTGCCCCTCTGACCTTTCAGAAAAACCTGGTGGTCCAAGGTGGCTTTTCGACCATGAATGGAACTTTGAACGTGGTTGGAAATTTGGAGGTCGACGGAACCCCCTCCAACTCGCCGAATTGGAACAGTTCGGCACCCATGACCATTGGCGGACAATTTTGGGAGAAATCGCCTCTCCACAAGATTGGAGCCCAAGTGACCATTGGGGGGAGCGCCTATTTCGACAACGGAATCAACATCCAACAAAACGGCTCGGACGTTTCCAGTTTCGGAAACCTCTACTTGGCGCAATCCGGTGCGAACACCACTTCAAATCTCCAAAACGGAACCTTTAACGTCGCCCAAGACCTGGGTTCTTGGGCTTCTGGAGGCTCTTTCCAAACGCAGAGTTCGACGACGCTCAATATTGCGGGCAATCTTTTGCTCCAGCAGCCGCTGAATGCCAACAGTTCGATGACAGTTGGCGGAGCCTCCCAATTTTTGGCAGGAATCTCCAACATCAACAATTCCTCCACGCTGACCTTGGGC
>CAIKAA010000563.1 GCA_903825275.1 uncultured Fibrobacterota bacterium
GGTCGATCCAACCTGGTGCGCTTGGCGATCCTGGCCAGCGAAGGCGGTTGGTATCTCGATTTTGACACCCTTTGCGTGGCTCGGCTGGATTCGGTGGCCACCCAAGGAGCGGTCATCGGAGAAGAATGGGTGTGGCGCCATGACCAGGAACGCGTCACCAAAGGCTTTTCCCCAAAAATGATCCCTTCGGTGTTGGCCTTCGCCTGGTCTTGGTGTGGGGCCAAAACCAACCTGGTGCGGCCATCTGGATGGGTGGAATCTTTCCTCCGCCGAATTTGGGGGGAGAAAGAATTGAACAATGCAGTCATTGGTGCGGAACCCAGAAATCCCTGGATCCTAAAACTCTTGGAACTGGCCTGCGATCAAGATCCTTCGATCCGGTTCGCCCTTGGCCCGGCCTTGGTCAATCTCGGCTGGTCGAAGCCGGGGAACTCCCCACTCCCCTTGCGTGTGGGGCCTGAAGTGTTTTACCAGTTTCCACCGAGTCAAACCTCCCGCTATTTTCGCTCCCCTCGCGCGGACCTCCCCCATGGCGCGGTGGTCCTCCATTGGTGTTCCTCGAATCATCGCGCGCTGGCCCGAGAAATGACCCCCGCCTATGTGGGACAGAATCGAGAACTGGGGCCATGGTTTCGAGCGGCCGCCCAATTGGAAGGTTTGGAGAAATTCCAACAGGATAATCCGTGAAGGCATCGGACTCGCATGGTACCTTTTGCCACATGATCAACAAGATGATGGCTGCCCTAGCCGCCCTTCTCGCAGGAACCTCTTTGGCCAGCGGGTCTCTCAAAGTCCAAGTGGGCCAGACCTCCCCCCCTTTTAGCATGCCCTCCGTCGTCGACCCGTTGAAGCGAATCTCCCTAAAAGAGTTTGCCGATTCGGCTCGGTTTGCCGCCAATCCCAAGTTCGGTCGATCGGTATTGCTGGCGTTTTGGAACACCAACTGCGTCCCCTGCAAGGCCGAATTCCCACGGCTTCAGAAATGGCTCGCCAAACGGCCCGATGTGAAATTCATCCCTTGGCTGATCGAAGATGCCGACCCTTCGGTGGCCATCCAATGGTTGCAATCCATTGGGATGACAGAAACGGGCGTCATGGACAAGTACGCGACCAAGTCGGCGCAATTTGTTGTTTGCGAGGGGAAACTTTGTCACATTCCTGGCTTGGTGGCGATCACGCCAGATCAGAAAATCCGTTTGGCAAAATCAGGCTACGAACCCGATCATCCCCTTGAAGCAATTCTAGATCAGGTTCTGCCGGTTGTGGCGGTCTCGGCCGAAGCTCCCTTGGTGAAAAAGGCCCCTTAATCATGCTGAGACTCGTCGCAGTGCCTCCACCTTCCGGCGAAGCGGGAAATGGTGACCACGAACGGGTTTTGCGCCAGATTTTGGCCGGCAAGGTGAGGGATCATTAACTCGTTTCGCGGATAGAAGCCCAGAATCGACTGATTCAACATTGCTCGAGGGAAGTTCTCGAAAGCGACTTGGTTTGTGATCACCCTGGATGCCAGGAAATTTTTACCATCCGACTGGTTCCGGGGCAGATGATCTACCCCCGGTGGTGTCCCGCTCATCGAACCGCCCATCGTCGGTCCCTAACCGCTTAGCTCTCCTGGATCGAGAGGTCCTGGGATAACGAAGCCTCTTCCTCCCGAGCTGGGATCGCCCAAGCGGGGATGAGCAAGAGTAGGGAAATTGCACCCGCAGTTCCCAAAGCCAAGCGGAGCCCGGATGCCGAATGTTGGGCTTGGAATCCACTGGCCAAGGCTCCTAAAAACGCTGCGGTCGCGATTTGGCCAACGGAATGAGAAAGGCTCAAAAGCGATTGGGCCCCGGTCCGCTGTTCTAGGGAGACATGTCGCAACAATAGCCACCGAAGCGGCCCAGCCAAAAGGCAGGCCAGTCCCGCGCCAAACAGGGGGCCGACGATAAAGAATAGGCTTCTGGAAATGGGAAACCATCGAAACGATGCCAAAGAGAAGGCCTGGAGAAGGATGCCAACCAAAAGAATGGGACGCGCCCCGATCCGATCGAGCAATCGACCCGTGATCGGTGCCGCCAAGGTCAACCCAATCACCAGAGGGATCAACAAAAAACTGCCTTTGGCGGCGCTGACGCCTAGGGTTTGGACGGCAAGATCGGGAAGCCACATCACACCGACTTCTCCAAGCCCCGCACCAAGCCCGAGAATCAAAACGTTCCTCACCATTCCGGGAGCGATCATGGAAGGGGGCACGAACGGGTCTTGGGCGTTCCGCTCGATGCGCGGAGATATGGACAGCAACCCCACACCACCTAGAAGAGGAATCCAAACGTGCGAGGTGAGGAGCCCCAAGTAGGGTAGAGCTGGTGACATCGCAGAAAGGCCTGCCGCCAGCAGAACCAGCCCCCCCCCAAAAGTGATCAGACCTGCGAAATCAAATTTTTTGGCAACAACCCGTCCCTGGGAAGGAAGGGTCTTCCAGGCCATCAACATCACCAGCAGGGCCAAAGGAAGATTCATCCCAAAAATCCATCGCCAATTGGCAAATGCCAGAACCAAACCCCCGATTGGCGGACCAATCAAGAAAGCCAGTCCAAAAGTCGCTCCGAGCAATCCAAGAGCTCGACCGCGTTTTTCGGCTGGAATGACATCGCCGATCACCGCCGAAGCCACAGGGAAAATTCCCCCCGATCCAAACCCCTGGATGGCACGAGAAACAACGAAAAAAGTTAGGCTATGGGAAGCCATCACGCCCACCGAACCCAGGGCAAAGATCCCCAAGGACAGCAAATAGATCGAGCGTCGGCCATTGCGATCGGAAAGACGTCCCAAAAGCGGGGTTCCCACCAAGTTCGCCAGCACATAGGCGCTGATCAACCAAGAGAAGCCACCGTCCGAGATGCCTTCCAGGCGAAGCGCCGGTTTCACCGGGCCAAGGATGGCAATGTCCAGGGCCGCGAGCAGAACTCCCGCGAAGAGAGTGAGAAGCAATCGTTTATTCATACGGGATAATTTACCTTCCTTCCTCGCGTGCAACCCACCTTTGGCCCTTGAGCTAGACTTGGGTTCGGCGAGCTGCAGCCTGCAGAAGGAGGGGGGGGAATGATCAACCACATCCAAGGCACGTTTTGTCTTCTTCCAGGGCACTTATTCGAAGGCCGTTTCTGGACTTGATCCTCCCTTGAATAAGGGAGGGCTTCAAGTTGTTCGTAGCGTTTCCGGTCGGGGTACAGCTGTTTCATATTTTCTCGAAATGGCATCGTGAGATTGGAGTTCAGGCTTTAGATTGAAACCGCGGCGTAGTAGGGATCGTCCTGCTTGGCGTCTGCGACGGAGGACCGTGAATGAAGTTTGGGCGCCTAGTGCCAGTAGTGTTCTTTCTAACCATGCTGGTCAGCGCGGCCCAGGGTGCCAAAGTACTTGTGATAAGCAATCCATGGAAATCCTTGGCGGCCTATCAAAACTCCCCACCTCAGATCTTCGGGGGACTGAACAATTACGTGGCAGCCCCCGGTCCAACCACTCTTTTTCAGCCGATGGGAAACGACTGGTGGTCCTACACCTTTGGAGGTCCCAACACAGTGGGGGGGGGGCAACCTGGTCCATTTTACCTTGTGACCTCCAGCCAAGGACAGTGGAACGGTCATTATTATTCTGGGGGATTTCAGCCGACCAATCCAAATGTTGGTGTGGGTGTTCAGGATATGAATATCAACAATTTGCTTGCTAATAACGACACCGTCTGGATGGTACCTGATCCTTTGATTGGTGGTGCCCCTCATTTCTTGACAACCCACCCTAAAGAAATTGTGCTGGAATTTCGGAATCCATGGGAAACAAGTTTCCCTGGGCAGGCGCCATCAGTTAAGGTAGGTACCAGCTCCTGGAATTCAATGCATTCCAAATCGAATGGAAATGGGTGGTATGAATTACATTTGATTGGCTACACTAACCTTGATTTATCATTTAGAAGCCCTGATAGCACTCGATATTATGGTGCTAATGGGATTTCGGCTACACTTCCCACTGCCGTGCGATACGATTCCCTCGCGAATGCCGATACGATTTGGGTTCGTCCCTCCATTGAGCCGTCTGGCAAGCCGGTCGCAACCTCTTTTGCTCCGGTTGGTCATGTTGTTGAAGTTTACAATCCATGGGATGGAAATTTCCCCTTTACCATCCCAAAATTCCAGTTTTCGGATGGTGATTTAGCCATCGGAGATCCCATCTTAAATCGATGTGGATGGTTTCGAGTGGTGCGGTACGACCTGCTGCCTACTTCGGTTTATTTCACAAATTCGGCAGGGGCAAGTTTAGGTTCCGGAGGGGTTGGGACAACAACGGGGTTTGACCTCACTACGGTCTTGGTTTCGAACAATGATACCGCCAGAATTTACCCAGATTCCGCTTCTGGGGTATGGGCGGCACGAAAAAAGTTCGCGAAACTCAACGGGCAATGTTTCAACGTAAATTTAGCTGCGACGGTCCGCGATTTTGATGCGACTCATTCGGCTTTTGAACATTTTTACAACGTACCGACCAAGGGAATGGTTCAGGACACCTTAGCTGCGGACCGGACACCCATCCGTACTCCGGGTAAAGATCAGGCTGGCAATACCACTTTGTACCAATGGTTCCACGATGTGCCTTCTGTGAACTCGACGACGTGTCGCGACATTCCTCTGGCGTTGAATCCAACATCCGGAAACTATTCCTACAACAATCCCTTTTATTTCCCCATCGACGATTTTAACACCCTCGCCAATGGCCAACCAAACACCCATAACGATAAGTCAATCGGCGATGATGGCAACCTTCATAATTTCCATTTTTGTTTGGAAAGTCATGCGGTTTTTGATTATCACAACGGACAGAAATTTTCCTTTATCGGAGATGATGACGTTTGGGTTTTCATCGACAATCGTCTTGTTGTCGATTTGGGTGGGGTCCACGATGCCGAGTCCCTAAGTGTCGATTTGAGTAAATTAAATCTTGTGGAAGGCAAGACCTATCCGTTTGATTTCTTCTTCTGTGAGCGACGCACCAAGGCCTCGGATATGAAGATCACCACGTCGATGAACCTGCGAAATCCTCCTTCCTTTATCCTTGAACCAAGTTCGCCGTCCCTTGGAAAACGGCAATACGATCTTTACTACAACCAGACCCTTGGCCAAGGGTGTGATGCTACGAAAATCAAACCGCCCACTGCGGGATTGTTTGATCTGACCGGACCACAATTTCCCGGCGGCGTTCATTTGACCCCTGGAATAAATTACGGCGGAATCACCATTCGAGGAGACTCGGCCCAGATCGTGATTGATTCCCTTTCGATGGATCGTCTGAAACCTGGAACGTACACGGTACGGGTGACCATGGCTCTCGACAAAGCCCAGTACAAAGAAGTCACCTTTATCATCCCCAATCGACCGGTTCCCTTGTTTGTCCTCCATGATCCATGGGGTGGAAAAGTGGGGACTTCCATGCCGTTGGATATTTCCGGTTGGATCGGTCCCGATCTGGCAACCTATGCCGTGTCCTACAAGCTGGATACTGTGCCGGGGCTGCGGTTTTGCCAAGACTCGGCGTGTACCAAAGTGATTCCCGCTTCCAGCTTTTCGTCAACTGGTGTGAGAGGAGAAGTTTCGAGAATTTGGGTGCGAGGCGATCTTGTGGGTCAATATTCCTTGAAGTTGCGTGACGTGCATGGGGACAGTACCGATTTCCGCACCCGAATCGTCTTTATGGACAAGGGGTTGCGATGGATCGATTCGCTCGGCCAGGTTGTTCAGCCGTATGCCATTTCCCGCAATCCCGGTCAGCCGGTGCGTCTATGGCTTGAGGCCTATCAAAACGGGGCTCGATGCGATACCTGTCGAGAAGCGATCCTACTGGGTGCAAGCTCCTCAAAAATCCGGTTCAGCTTGCCGGTTGGCGGGGCCGTAATCACATCTGTCAACTTGGTGAATGGGCGGGCATCCATCGTCGTGACCTCCGATCTACCCGTTGAATTGGTACGGGTCAATGCAACGGAACCGGATTCTTCCTTTACCATCCCGTGGTCGCCGCTTTCGTGGAAAGCCTACCAGCTGATTCCGGTCGATTCCCAGGGGAATGTCATTCCGAGTTCGGGGAAAATTTCTTTGGAAGCCACAGAAAAAATTTCCGTATGGTTCAAAGTGGTTGGTGTCGATGGCCCCTGCACGACCTGCAACTTTACCGCAACGGCTTTGAACGACCCCCATTTCAAATTGGTGGACGCGGGTGATCTGCCGACCAGCGCGGTGATTTTCGTCAATGGTCAAGCGAAGGTCAATTTGGTCGGCCTTGTGCCGGGCACCGGTCCCCTCAAGGTCTTCGGTCCCTTGACGGATACGGGAGTGGTGAACGTGGCCGTGACCTCCTTCCGATTGGTCTTTCTGGATGAAAATGGGAACCCCGTCGACGACAAGCTTTTGAAGGGGAACATTCTCGAGCTGCGCAAGGGCAGCATCCAGGTCGTGGGGCGTGCGGGACTCTGCGTAAAGTGCTCGGGAGACATCCTGTTGACGGGATCGACGGGGATTCGTTTTGTCAGCGAGTCAGGGGATTCCGCCATCACCGTCACTGCGACTGCCGGGATCGCGAAGTTTTCGTTTGTGGCGGTACGGGAAGTGACCTCGGGCACCATCAACGGGGACATGCCCCTCTTCGAGGCGGCGGGCTACCTCTCTCCGCTTTCCTTCCTCGCACCTCCTCCCGATTCCGGTGCGTGGTATGATGACGATGGCGACGGTCGCCCCGATCATTTGAAGGTGTGGCTTCGATTGGCCTGGACTTCTTCGACCAAAATCACCGCCTCCTGGCCCAATCTCGCCACAACGGTGAGCTTGCCCAACAATCTCGGTTCGATGGTCAATGGCACCGTTTTGGATGTGGTCATTCCGGGGGGGATCGATGGAGGGACCGTGGCGGCTTCCACGGACCTAGGGCGTTGGAGCCGGGATGGAGATCCGGCCAAGCCGTTCCGCATCTTCGATCGAATCGCACCTGTACCTGTGCACGCGCTGATCCATCGGGGGAAGGTTTGGGATACGCTTCGGGTCCTTCCCAGCGAAAAGGTTCTCGGCATCCATGACCAGGACGATGCGCTGCGGAAACTGGAAGCGAACGGCATTTTGCCCAGTTATGATTTTTCCCGCCAGTGGACCGATTCCAGTACCGGAGAATTGGTATTCCTTTTCTCTGCGACAAAATCCGTCAATATTCCTGTTCCCGGGGACTGGGTTCGCTTCACGCCCTCGGGCAAGGCGCAGGATATTTTTGGCAACGCTCCTGGAATCAAAGCCAAAGCGGTCCAGATATTGGGCACAGATCGGGCGCCAGCCTCGGCGACGATGTTGGATTCCGATGGCGATGGCCGTGCGGATCGTGTGGTGGTGCGTTTAACCCAGCCATTGGTCTCAAAAGAAAGCTGGACATTCCGGTGGCCAGATTCTTCCGGTGGATTGAATGCCCGCAGCGCCGAAACGGTTTCGGGCAAGATCGACTCCAACGGCCTCAAGGTCACCTTCGACCTAGCTCCGTACCTCAAGGGTCAAACCGCCTGTCCCAAATTGGGCTGTGACTATCTCGGAAGTATGGACGGGACCTTTGATGGGATCAGCCTATCGACCTCCTTTGCCATCCTCGATGGTGTTCCCCCCATTGCGATGAAGGGGAGATTGACCTTTTCTGGCGACGATGGCGTTCCCGATACCCTCAAAGTTCAATTCAGCGAGCCTGTTTCGACGGTTCCGGACCTGAGAACTTGGGTGAGTATTGGAGATACCGTGCCTGGAGGACGTGGCAAGGTGGTCAAGCCTTGGAAGGTGACTTTGGATCCCAGTGGTTTGAGTGCGGTATTTTTGGTGGATACCAATGTGGCTCCGACCAAAGGTCAGGGAATTCGGCTGAATCCTCGGCCCATCGGCGGCATTTCGGACACCCTCGGCAATTATCCGGGGGATACCGCCGCCTGGGGAATTCTTGAACTTGGACCGATTCCTCCTCGTTTGGCTGTTGACCCCTATCCTGCCATGGGTCGTTGGAATGGAATGGAGCCGAACCTCTCGGTACCGAATCTTCAGGTGATGGTCCGTCGGGGTACTGGTGGTATGGCGGATTGGAAAACCCTCGACGGAAGACGTGTGGCATCACCTGATTCCATGGGACGTAGTCCTTTTGTTGGGGCCAAGTTGCAACTCAATGGAATCACGGATGGGGTCGCTTACCTCTACGACAATATGGGAGTTTACATCGCCAAGGTCAATCTGGGACCTGTGGTTGAGGCGATGAAGGATGGTCGAATTGAAACCGATGCCCGCGGTCGCTACGAGGTTTGGGTGGCTTGGAATGGGGTGTACGACGGAAAAATTGCTCCGTCGGGAGTTTACCTCATGCGCATGGTCGGGTACCGGAAGGTTGACCACCAGATGATGGTTCAGCAGAAATTGATCCGGTTGGGATGGGTAGTCCTTTACGGTCGGTAGGGAAATAATGATAGACTGAGGCATGATCTCGGAATATCATCTCCACATCGAGTGTTTGCTTTGATTCTGGTCACCAATTCGTCCGGGAAGGTAGGGGCTTCTGCGGTAGAATGGTTGGTTTCTCACAACCTTCCTGTGCGGTGCGGAGTGACGGATCCAAACGTTTCTTTCCATCGAAATTGTCTTGAAATGGTTCGATTCGATTGGAATGACTCTAACACCTGGGATGAAGCGCTTTCGGGGATCGATCGGATTGTCTTGATCCAACCAACAGCGATCACTGATCTAGACGCAACCTTGAACCTTTTTCTTACCCAGGCTCAATGGCGGGGATGTAAAAAGGTGGTTTTCCTTTCGGCCATCGGGGTGGAATCTACCCAGTGGGCTTCCCATCACAAGGTGGAGTTGCAATTGCGGCGCAGTGGGATGGGCTGGACTTTTTTACGAGCAGGCATTTTTTTCCAGCACCTCCTCGATCGTTTCTTGCCAGATATCGCTAACGGCGAATTCCGGATTCCTGCGGCCGATGGGAAAATCGCTTGGGTGGACTCGCGCGATTTGGGCGAAGCTGCCGCTCGGGTTTTGGTCGA
>CAIKAA010000564.1 GCA_903825275.1 uncultured Fibrobacterota bacterium
AAGCAGATCGACGAATATGGTGTGAAGGGCAAGAAGTACGAGATCTGGCTCAGTGAGTGGAACTCGGTCGACTTCAATCCTGGACCCCAGATTCTGCAGCCTGTCGAAGCCTTGTTCGTTGCCGATTACCTGGGCCACTTGGCTGGAGCCCCCATCCAAATCGCGAACCTTTGGGCCATGTACAACGGCCGCGACAAGCGCATGGGCGACAACGGCGTGTTGGGAACCTCTGGTGATCCAAAGGGCTTGAACCATCGCAATCCCAGTTACTGGGCCATGCTGATGATGTCCAACACCCTGACTGGATCCCTGTTGGAAGGCTCGAGCGACCAAGAGGCGCTGCAGAGCTGGATCTCCAAGCGCGACGACGGCAAGTACTCGATCGTGTTCGTTAACAAGAATCCCGAAACGGATTACAAGACCACGATCAAGGTTCCTGGCCTGAAGGGCGAGGCAACGGTCGAAGTGTTGACCACTGCAAACTCGGGTGGCTTGAAGTCCAACGAACCCACTGGCGACGTCAATGACGACTCCGGACCCAAGTCGGAAACCAAGACGTTGGGCGATGGATCCACCATTGTCGTTCCCAAGTACTCTATTGTGACAATTCGGTTCAAATAGCCGAATTCGGAAGCGACGAAATTTGACGCCCCGTGGGAAGATCTCCCACGGGGCGTTTTTGCTTGCGTGATCGCCCGTGGATTTGTTACGCTTCGACAGAGCTAGAGAAACCACCCCCCTATTGGAGGATCAAATGGCCAGGGATAAGAAGTCCACCGAACAAAGCCCCATTCCCGCAGCCAAGGCTCAGGTTCTGGAGGACGTCGAAAACCTAGTGGGAACCGATGCCGACAGCTTGAGGCGTGCGTTCAATTACCACTTGCGTCTGTCGCTGGCCCGAGATCGGTACACCGCAACGGAAAACGATCGGTATTTGTCACTGGCCTGGACCGCTCGCGACCGCCTGGTCGAAAACTGGATCACCACCCAGCAGAGCTATTACAACCAAGACGTCAAACGGGTTTATTACTTCTCGTTGGAATTCTTGATGGGCCGTGCCTTGGGAAATTCGGTTTTGAATTTGGGAATCGAAGAACCCGTCAAAGAGGCTCTCGACCAATTGGCGCTCTCCTATGAAGACCTTCGGGAGATGGAACAGGACGCTGGCTTGGGCAATGGCGGCTTGGGCCGCTTGGCCGCCTGTTTCCTCGATTCCTGCGCGACCTTGAGGCTGCCCGCCTATGGCTGTGGCATCCGGTACGAATACGGCATATTCAAGCAAAAGATCGTCGAAGGCTACCAAGTCGAAGAGCCCGACAACTGGCTGCATCTGTCCAACCCCTGGGAAATTCCTCGTCCCGAAAACGCCGTTCCGGTCAACTTTTATGGCCGGGTCGAAAGTCGGGTGGATCGATCGGGGCGCATTTCGTACCAGTGGGTCGACACCGAGAAGCTCATGGCTCTTCCGTTCGACACGCCCGTCCCGGGCTACAAGAACGGGGTGGTCAACAATTTGCGCTTGTGGTCGGCAAAATCCACCAACGACTTCGACCTGCAATTCTTCAACGACGGCGATTATGTCCGCGCCTCGTTGGCGAAAAACGACAGCGAGACGATCTCCAAGGTCCTTTATCCCAACGACACGGTCACCGCCGGCCAGGAATTGCGTCTCAAGCAGCAATATTTCTTCTGCGCGGCAGGCATTCACGATGTGGTTCGTCGCCACCTCAAGCACAACGCTTCCTTGAAAAACTTGGCCGACAAGGCCGTGGTTCAGCTCAATGACACCCATCCCACCGTGGCCATTCCCGAAATGATGCGCATCCTTTTGGATGATCACGGTTTTGGGTGGGACGAGGCTTGGGCCATCACCAACAAAATCTTCTCGTACACGAACCATACGTTGCTTCCCGAAGCCCTGGAAAAATGGCCCGTGGAAATGTTCGGGAAGCTGTTGCCTCGTCATCTCCAGTTGATCTACGAGATCAATTTCCGGTTCATGCGCCAAGTCGCCTTCCGCTACCCTGGCGACACCGAAAAGTTGCGCCGCATGAGCATCATCGACGAAGATGGGGTGCGCAAGATCCGCATGGCCCACTTGTGCGTGGTGGGATCGCATAGCGTGAATGGCGTGGCGGCCCTTCACACCGAGCTTTTGAAGAAGTATGTGCTGCGCGAGTTCTACGAATTCTTCCCGACCAAGTTCAACAACAAGACCAACGGGATCACGCCACGGCGCTGGTTGTTGAAGTGCAATCCCGGTGCTTCATCCTTGATCACGGAAAGAATCGGCGACGCATGGGTGACGGATCTTTCCAAGTTGAAGGATTTGGAGAAGTGGGCGACGGACCCTTCCTTCCAGCAATCCTGGCGCGTGACCAAGCGCCACGCCAAAGAGAAGTTGGCAGAATATGTCTTGAAGGAGCACGGTGTCCGCCTGAACGCCGACGCCTTGTTTGATGTGCAGATCAAGCGCCTGCATGAATACAAACGCCAATTGCTGAACCTGTTGCACGTGATTCATTTGTACCAGAAGATCAAAGCCAACCCAACCGGCGAATTCACGCCGCGCGTGGTGTTGTTCGGCGCCAAGGCGGCGCCCGGCTATGCCCAGGCCAAGTTGATCATCAAGATGATCAATTCGGTTGCGACCGTGGTCAACAACGACCCTGACGTGGGGGACAAGCTCAAGGTTCTGTTCCTGGCCAATTACCGGGTGAGTCTTGCCGAGAAGATCATTCCGGCGGCCGACCTTTCCGAACAGATTTCGACGGCAGGATTGGAAGCGTCTGGAACCGGCAACATGAAGTTGTCGCTCAACGGTGCGTTGACCATCGGCACCTGGGACGGTGCCAACATCGAAATCGCCGAAGAAGTGGGTGAAGAGAACTGCATCATGTTCGGCCTCAAGACCGACGAGGTGCATGCCTTGCAGGCCAAGGGCTACCATCCCAACGAGTTCATCGTGGCGAATGCGGAATTGAAGGCCGTGATCGAACTGATCGAAAGCGGATTCTTCTCTCCCGAAAAGCTCGATCTCTTCAAGCCCATCACCGACCATTTGCGGCACAAGGACACCTACTTGTTGGCCGCCGATTTTGCCGATTACCTGCGCGCCCAGAACGATGCTTCGGTGAGCTACAAGAACGTCACCGAATGGACCAAGCGCAGCATCTTGAACACCGCGCGCATGGGCAAGTTCAGTTCAGACCGCACGATCAAGGAATACGCCGAAGAAATCTGGGGAGTCATTCCCGTGGGTCGTAAGGCGGGGTAAAACCTTCTTGGCGGAATGGCAAAGGCTGCACCGATCATTCGTCCGGCTGGAATTCCAGTCGGACGTTTTTTGTCGGAGTCGGTTGCAGGATCTGCGCACCTACGGCGCGGGCGCGACCAAGGGCTTCGGCGGTTGGGTGGCCATAGGAATTGTCCACTCCTGCCTGCACGATCACCCAGCGCGGTGAGGCGTGGCCCAAAAATGCCAAGCTGCCGCTGGATCGACTGCCGTGGTGGCCCAACTCCACCACTTCGACCGACCCCAGCGAGGGTGCGACGATCTGCTCGCCCAGGGTATCCAAATCGCCAGAAACCAACAGGAGCCCGTGACCACGACGACTGGTTCGAAGGACCAGTGAACCCTGGTTGTCATCAGGGAAGGTTTGGCCAGAGTCGGGCCACAACACGTCCACCCGCAGGTCATCCCAGTAGACGGCGGATTGCCCGTTCCAGGTTGTGGAGCATCCCGACAAGATCTGTCGACACGCCCAATGGAATGTGGAGGCTTCTCTGGACGGATCAACCGGTCCGTGGACCAAGGTGCGCACCGGGAAATGTTGGAGCAGGGAATCGAGCCCACCCCAATGGTCTAGATCGGGATGGGTCAGGTAAATGGCCGCGATGGTGTCGACTCCGGCCTGGCGCAGGGCTTCGCTTAGGCCTCCTTGCTCGGGAGGGCCAGCGTCGAACACAATGGCCTGGGTTCCGTTCACCAAAGCCAATCCATTGCCCTGTCCCACATAGGGCGCCAATAGGAAGATCGGCGATTGGTCGGTAGAAGAGGGGGGAAGGCCACAGCCACCCAGGGCGAGTCCGATCCAGGAGAGGAGAAAACATTTTACCACAGACATGCCAAGCTCCCTTGGGCGACGAGTGCCGTTCCTTGGCGCAAGGAACCATTGGCCGAAAGGGTGAATTCCAGATTTGCGGGTGTTGTCGCGGCGGTGGTTTTATGGGAGATCATCCAATTGGGTCCAGAATTGGTCGATACCGAAGTGGATGCCGAAAATTCTTGGTCGCCTTTTCGAAAACTCGCGCCGGCGATTCCCGTTGTCTTCTGGTTTTGCGACGAGTCGCAGAACACCGCCTCGACATAAGGGGATAGTCCTTGGAAGTTTCCGGTGGCGCGAAGCCCCACAGACCACCGGGAGGCGGCCGAATCATTTTCTGCAATTTCGGTTCGCAGTCGCAAGGACAAACCTTTCCCAACAGGGGCGCTTGCCTGAGAGGTGACCCGAGCCCCCACCATGCCAAGGGTATTTTGGAACCCGTCGACTTGTGCGCTCAGCTTGGTTCGTCGAGCGATCTCTCGGGTGTACTTGACCAGCGCGGCGGTGGTTCCGGCCCAATGAGCGGGAAGGCCATCGTGAACAAAATCCTTGGAGACATGACGAAATTTGACTTCCAGATCGGATTCCTCACGGCCTTGATCGATTCGAGCGAAAACAGCGGAAGAAACTCCCGTACTTGGCAGTTCCAAGATGGTCCCATCGACTTGAACGAGGGAGTTTTGGAACCCAAGCAAGAACAAATGCGTTGCCGAGGACGCGTTGTCCGAATCGCTCACCCGCACACCGGCGCACACCGGGCCGTATTGTGCCAATACCGTGGAAGATCCTTTGGCTCGTCCATTGGCAGCCATTTCCCAGCGTTGGCGGGATCTGGTGTGAAGGTCGTTCCAACTGGCGTTCAGATCCAATCCATTTGGATGAGTGCCAGATCCGTACAAAATCTGTCGGTCCAAAGAGGTGTCCCGCTTTCCAGATTGCAACGAGGTTCCTTCCAGCAGCGGGTGGTCGGCCCAAGCGGAAAGATCGCCGATCTGCCCAAAGAATTGTTCCGTCTTCCAAGACAAGCTCCTTCGACGGAGGCCTCCTGGGTCGGAGTGTTGGATTTCTCCCGAGAGGCCAGGTGTGGATTGGGTCTTGGCAAAAACGCTCCGTTTGGTGGTTCCATCGCGGGAAACCATGCTGGTTAGCACCGAAGAGGTTCGGGTGTCGTTCGCCTGGGGGACCGAGGAAAAATCGTCGTTGGCGCGCACGGAATCGTCCCAGGACGGAGCCAGGGCCGAATCGGGCGAGAAGGAATTGGAAAGACTGTCGGAAGACAGGAATTGCCCGAAGGAATTCGAGTTTCCTAGGAATATGGCGAGGATTAGAGCTGTCCGCCGGAAATGGAGATATTTTTGGCTATGGTCATCCCGTGGATCATTGGCGCTGCCATCTGGATTTGCTTCCACGTCGAGGCGAGTTGTCCCGTTCTTTCCGAAATCGCCGCCCATCCAGCGTCCGATGACCCCGAATGGATGGAACTGGCGGAAGTGACCGGGAATCCCCTTCGATTGCATGGATGGAGTCTGGACGACGGGAGTGCCAAAGGGGTTTTGGATTCGGCCGCATTTCTTCCCAAAAATGGCCGTTTGGTCTTGTCGCCGGATTGCGCCAAATTGCGGTTGCAATTTGGGTCCTCCTCGATTCCCTGCAGCCAGCCCTCGCGCTGGAACCGCCTGTCCATCGAATCGGATTGGGTGGTGCTGCGAGATTCGACGGGAAAGATCTGCGATTCGGTGGCCTGGAATCGGAAGACTTGGGGGGACTGGCCCAGCGGTCGCAGCTTGGAGCGGCTCGACTTGGGACGATCGGGGAATGATCCCGCCAATTGGGTCGCCACCTCGAACCCCTTGGGCGGAACGCCTGGATGGACCGCAAATCCCATGTTGGAGCCGCGGGGATCCCGCATCCATTTGGAGGTCCGCTCCCGCAGAGTTTTGCCAGGCTATCGATCGGCCACGATCCAAATCCACGCTCCTTGGGATCTCCAGCTGAGTGCGGAATTGTTCGACCTGTCGCGCCGCAAGATCGCAACGGTCTTCGATGGACAAATTCCGGCATCGGGTTTGTTGGAATGGAACGGCGCTTCGGGACGCGGATTCGTGGCGCCGGGAACGTACCTGCTGCTTTTGGAATTCAAAACCGGCAAGTCGGTTCAGGCCAGGTTTCGCGAATGGTTGGTGGTCGAAAAATGACACGCGGTTTGTCTCTGATTCAAGGTTTGTTGGTCGTGGGTGGAATCGCCCAAGCTTCCTTCGAAGCCTCCATGCCTTCGGCTGCCGAGGTGGCTCTGGCCAATGGCCAAGTCGCTTGGGCTCCCGAAGGTGGTGCGCTGGAGCTGAACCCGGCTTTGGTGGGCCTGGATTCTGGATGGACGGCTGGCGCGGGCATCACGCACCCCCTGGGAATTTCGGACCTCAACCTTTCCGGAGTTTGGGTGGGGCGAGGTGTTGGGCACTTCGCTCCCGCTTGGAGGTTGCGCTGGAAGCAGTTACAAGCGGGAGAACTGTACCGAGAAGACCTGTTGAGTTTGGATGTCGGAACCGGAAACCAAAACTGGCTGATGGGAGGTGGTTGGCGCGCAGGAAGATCGATCTTCTCCGAGGGCAAATCGACGTGGATCCAAGGTTATGCGCTGGGCGCCGAGATTCGGTTTCCTGCTTTCCTATCCATGGGCGCCGCCTTTGAAGATCTGGCGGGACTCGAGAGTCCCGATCCGCGCTTTGCCCAACCGTGGTTTATGCGGTGGGGCTTGGCGGCGAGCCCTGTGGATTCACTTTGGGCTTCCGCCATCAGTTTGGAGAAGCGCCAGAACCAGTTGCTGTGCTGGAAATTTGGTCAGGAAGTGCGCTGGAAAATCCTGAGGTTTCGCGCCGGAGTGCGCATGCAGCCGTGGGTATTGTCCTATGGTGCCGGAGTCCGCTGGGAAGGCCTTGGAATCGACTGGGCACAGGAAGGCGATTCCCGTTTGGGCTGGCAGCAACATTGGACAATATCTGTCATGATGTAAACGCTATTGGCAAGCGGTTGCGTTGGGCGAATCCAAGCTGTCGGCGCACCAGGACCGTCCTGCGGTGGCATCCACCAGCGAGACGCCGGCTTTGCGTCGAACCGTGCGAGCGGTGGACGTGTTGAGGTCGGGCCAGCCCAACTTGCCGTCAAGGACCACGATTTGCTCGCCAAGCGCTCCATCGGGAGTGTGGATTTCCCAAAGGGTTCCGGTACTGGACCAGGAAACGGAAAGGTTGGACAAGCCGCATACCACGCCAGGTACCCCGTGCAAGGGATGAGTTGGGCGGTCGACGACCTCGCACGCGGCCTTGGTCAATACATTGCCTTGTCCCGGCGCCAATCGCAGATCCACCGTGAAGGATTCGGTGCCTCGGACAATCCGCACGGGTCCGATGACAGAATCTGACGAGCGATTTTCCAGTCCGATCCAATCGCTGGAGCTGCTGTCGGAAAATGCCGTGAAGACAAGGAATCCGTTGGGAGTTGGATCGCCCGGGAACAACACGATCGCATCGGTTTCGCCGCCGGGTAGGAAGTTGATCGAAAGGGATATCTGGCCCCGAGAGTCTCCGAGCCGGATCGTGAGAGCCTGGTCCGCTTGGGAAAGGATGGAGCTCGCGGTATCGGCGAAGTAAAGCGTGTCACCTAACGTATTCCAGGCCCGAATGTGGAGGAACCCTGTCGACCCGACCGGTAGGGAATCAAGCCGCAACAAGGTTCGACCCGACGGACCCCGGACCGATTTAGCCGAACGAAGCCGGTTTCCAGATTCCCAAGTGATCGACAGGGTGTCGATGGTGGTTGGGGCGGTGGCCACGGTCATCTGCAGGCGGCCCAATAGGGCGTGCATGCGGAACGCCGCCTGGGTGTTGCTGGCGCGAACCACCGCCAAATTGGCGACGGTATCGGAGTGGGTGACCAAACCGGTCGGGTCGCGGTACGTCATCACGGCTTGGTAGCCAGTTCCCTCGGGGATGGAGGGAAACAGGAGGCTGATGGCCACCGAACCGTTCCAAACGGCGGAGTCCCGAAACGTGAGGTGATGGGAGGCTTGGCGAATCTCGGCAACCAACCATCCACCAGATTCGGCGGCGTGTCCGCGGGCGGCGATTTGGGTCCCCGTGGTCGCCAGAGTCACCATCCCGGTCAAGGATTCCGGAATGGGCTCTGACGCCCCGGTTGAACTGTTGCCGTCGGGAAGGCAACTGGAAAAGAAAAATGTGGTAGACAAAAGGATGGTAATGCGGACGAAAGGCTGAATTTTCATGAGGTGTTCCATTTGGTTTTAGATCTGTGAAGACAAAAACCGACGCGCGTGGTGAAACGTGGGATACGCACAAGGCGTGCCAACAGGTTGTTTTGTGGTCGCCAAACCATCTTCCGTCTCTTGTGCAGAAAAAAAATTGCGCCTGCCAGGGACTGCATGCCGGGGCAAATCGTGGGCGATATTGCCACAAGCTTCCTGGGACGGGAACGTGTACTTTATTCGTCCAAATGCAAGAACCAGATCCAGTCAAGGCACTGATCAAGAAAGTTGGACGGGGCAAGACCTTGGCTCGCGATCTGACTTCCCCCGAAGCCTTTGAGGCCATCGAGCGGTTGTTGGGTGGTCAATTCACCCCCGCTCAAACGGGTGCCTTTTTGCAGGCTTTGCGGATCAAAGAAACCACAGTTGACGAATTGGTGGGTGCCGCCCAAGGCGCAGCGGGCTTTTGTCCAGAGGGTTTATCGGCCCAGCCCCCCGCAAACCAAACCCCCTTGGTGGTCAACCTGGCCTTCGATACCGCCCGCAAGGGCGGAGTCCTCAGTCTGGCGGCGCTGGCCTACCTGAAAAGCGAGGGGTTGGTGGCGCCCTTGGTGGTGTGGGAGCCTGCCAGCCTATTCGACCAACCAAGCGCCTTGGCGCGTACTCTTGCAGCAATCCAAAGCCATCCCAAGCTGGCCAAATCCCTTCCCGAGATGGTGACGATCCGCCAATGCTGCCCACCCTGGGAAGCGCTCTCGCCTTTGCGCAAAGAGTTGGGGTTTCGTTCCATCTTGAACACGATCGAAAAGCTATTGCGTCCTTGGCCAACGGCTCCGGTGGTGGTGGGAATTTCCCACGACACTTTTTCCGAACGGCTTTGCCATGTCTTGAACGCTTTGGGTGCGTCTAGCGGGGCGGTGGTGCGCGGCCACCATGGAACGTGTGATCTTGGATTTGGGGAAAAGCCAACGTCCTTCCATTCCTGGAACGGGGATCAAGTCCACGAGGATTCGGTGGAGGCTCACCAATTGCCTTGGCCTGCCGAGTCTTCGGCGCTTTTGGTTTCGTCCCTGGATTCTTGGGCCGAATGGATGACCGATGAAACCTCGGGGCTGTGGGGGATGATCCGCTCCCAAGCGGCCTTTTTTGTTTCCGTGGCCACCCAAAAGTCGCTCGCCGAATCCATCCAAATGGTCCAAAAATGGTCAACCGAGGAATGAATCATGCCTGAAGTTGGAAAACACGCCCCACCCCTGGTTCTAGAGAACCAAGACGGAGTCTTGGTGGATCTGAAAAAGTTGGCTGGCAAATGGGTCGTGGTCTATTTCTACCCCAAAGACCAAACGCCGGGATGCACCACAGAGGCCTGCGACTTTCGCGATCACTTCGCCCGGTTGGGATCGAAAGACGCTGTTGTCTTGGGTATCTCCAAGGATTCGGCAAAAAGTCACGTCAATTTCCGTCAAAAACAAAACCTCCCCTTCGATCTACTGGTCGATTCGGAAGGCTCGGTTTGCGAAGGTTGGGGGGTCTGGCGGATGAAAAAATTCATGGGTCGCGAGGGCCTGGGGATCGTTCGGAGCACCTTCCTCATCGACCCTGCCGGCGTGATTGCCAAGATTTGGAGCCCGGTTTCCGTCAAAGGCCATGTCCAGGCGGTTCTGGAAAGCTTTTGATCAGGATGACGGGCGGGGTTCCTGTTGTCGAGGCCGTATAACCGGCCATCGATTTTGGAGATGGCGAAGGTCGCGTTTCGCTAGAACAAAACGGAAGGGCCGATTTGGATTCCAAGTCTCCAGGTGGGAATTCGAGCGACTCCCGTTGCCGAGACATGTGGCGATGCGGCTTGAACTTGGAAGGGGATCCGAACGAACAGATCCCAGGATCGAGACAGGTTTTTGGCGTCATACCAGATCTCCCGCATGTTGAAGGTCATCCCCACTTCGCCCGCGAATCCAGGATTGATGCCGGTATTTGTTCCGAAAGCACGAAACCCGTAGGTGGGAGACCCCGCAATCCACCAGCCGAAACGTTGCGAAAAACGCTGACCGTAACCCAGGCGAATTCCTAGCCCGATGTCGGAGCCAATGTCCTGGATCGGATCGGCGCCCGCTGTGGTGTCGAAGTAGGTGGTGGTGGCTTCCAAGCTTCCCACCAGGGTCAGTTCAACGGCTTGGGTCTTGGTGTGCCAAGGAATCCAAGTCGACACACTTTCGTACCGGGCTTGATTGAACGACTCGCTGCCAGAGGGATTGCGGCTGGAGAGGTCCAATCCGGCTCCTCCGATCATGGTCGGGTTAAAATGGAACCACACTTGGGCGATCAATTGGTTGGGAGCCAAGCCTTGCCGAGCGTCGAAGCTCGGGCCGGCGCCCATGACAATCCCCACTCCGGCAGAATCGAAGCTCCGCGCGATGGAGAGGGGAATGGCGCCTGAAACAGAGCTCGCAAAAATCCCGAGTAGGACGACTCCACCAAGGCTTTTATTGAACAAACAAAGCCGAGGGGTGAGGATCATTTGAGCCCATCTGGGAAATCAGGTTGCGTCTTTGACCACGATCTCGGGCAGTTCTTTTTTGATCACGGCCAGAAGCACTTTTAGCGGTTGCTTGGTGCAAAGAACCGTGATCCCCATTTCGGTGGCTTTTCGCAATTCCGGAGCCTTGGGCTTTTGGCCGTTGGTGTAGAGAATCGCAACCACATCCGTTTCTCCGCATGCACGGATCACCTCGGAAGAATCCTGGTTGGTCACCAATAGAACGTTGAAAAGATCGGCCTCAAGGAGGTCGGCAAATTCCGAGCCGACGTAGGCGGATTCGACTACGGGAAGCTCTTCTTCCGACCCCACGAGGAGTTGCGCGTTCAGGGGGCCGGTCAAGTGGCCCGTTTCCAGCTGCATAGATGCAACGATAAGACGTAGATGGCCGAACTGGCAATTGGGTTTTTCGAAATTGACCCTAAATCAACGAACAAGTCGGGTGCTTGGGGTGTTTTTCAGCCGGTGGCCAGCTTGCTCCGTCGGAGAATCAGGGCAGAAGGGCTCGCCTTTGTGGGTCTAGATCAACGCCAGCTGAAATGCCTTTGGATAAAGGGACAAGCTGGCCGAAAAGGGCGGCGGACCAACTCGCCCCATGTTTGGTCAAGCGTCTTGGACGGGGGTGAGGGGGAATCAGAAGGGTGCGACGACCCCAACTTGAATTCCATCGCCTTGGCCGAAAGCGAAATACTTCATGTGACTTGGGTTGTCATCGATGGTGATCAAGTGAAGCACAAATCCTGCCCCCAAGGTGGCAATTCCGATGGGAATCACGTATTCCGGCCAAGTGGGAATGGTTGGTGGGGGAGCGGCACAGGCGTTTTGATCCGATTGATTGTGGCACCGATCCCAATTGGCCTGGTCTTGCTTGGCTGCTTGGTAATTCGTCACAACGAGGGAAACCGGACCCACCAAAATGCCCGCAACGGCCCCGCCAATCATCATGCCCTTGCTGATCGAATGCCAAGGAACGGCCGTGGAGGCTAGATCCGTAAGGCTTGTTTGGCCGCGGGGGAGCAGGGAATCCGGATCGCTCCCTTGGTTCAATGCCAAAAGGGACAGAAGAAGGAAGGTGGAAACCAAGGTGATTCGATCCTTCCAAGGAAGGGGAGGGGTGGTGTCTAATCCGTCATTGCAAAGTAGAAATGGGGGAGTGTTGTGCCCTGTTTGGGTACCGATTCGAGACCAGGCGTCATAGGAAAGGACCGACGGGAAGTTGTCCCTCCCCGGCGCCGCTGTGACAGCGATCACCATGCGGGATTCACCTCACTCCCCGAGCCGCTAACTTTTCTCGCATTCCATCACGAGGGAGAATCAAGCCATGTCCGAATTGCAGGAAGACAATCCCTATCTGGTCAACGAACGGCCCGAAGCGGTTCTGGAAGAGAAAATCACTATCGACCCTTCCGAGCTGTACGGAACGCCGGAAGTTGATCGACAAAAATTGACGGCAGAAGAAATTCTATTCAGTCC
>CAIKAA010000565.1 GCA_903825275.1 uncultured Fibrobacterota bacterium
CGTTTGACAATTTTTGACTCCTGCGATGCCCCAAGCATAGAAATTGCGATCACACGGGTTAATGAAATTTTGTTCATTTGTTGCTTGTTGCTCATTTGGTGCTTATCCGTGCGGAGCGTCTTCCTAACCCCGTATTATAGGTTATCAAATTGGCTGCGGGGCACCTACGGTACCAATCAACGCCCATTTCTTGGGCTCGTCAGGATGAGCGGAGGAAACCAAGCCATTTTTTACACTCTTTTAACTCCGGCACTCTTCCCTAGCCCACGAAGAGGCTCCGAAACACAAAGGAGGAACGGATCCAAATGGCCTTTAGGCCCGCCCTTGCAGCAGAGCTGCCAGCAAAGGCGCGACCAAGTCCTGTCCGCGTAGTCGGTTCAACCAGCGTTTGGGGATGGCGTGGACTCCGTCGCGGATTCCGGCAATACCGCCGGCTACGCAGGCCGTCGTGTCGGTGTCTTGGCCTAGGCTGATCGCGGCCTTGATCACCGATTCGTAAGGGCCCGCTTCCAGCGCCCACACAGAGGAAAGCAAGGTGTCCACCACATAGCCGCTGCCTTTGGGGGGATCGGGTTCCCTTGGGTGGATGCTGCGCTCGTATTCTGCGCGTTGGGCTGTGCCTTGTGGAAACAATGCCTCGAATCGGTCCATCGCCGCATTCCAGGGGTGCGCGGCTTCGGCCAGCGTGCAACGCGCCCAAAGGCAATACAAGGAACAGCACAAGCCCGAGCGGAGGTGGCCGTGGGTCACCCGGGATTGGATCAGAGCATCGGACACCAATTCTTCGTCACTCCCCGCATGCCAAAGCGCCAAGGGCAAAACGCGCATCAAGGAGCCGTTGCCATTGCTCCACTCCCCGTTCGACGCGCAATCGGAAAGAGGCTTGCCTGCAAGGAATTTTCCGATCGACGACCGGGTCTGCAGTCCGACATCGAACACGTTGCGGTCCACGGCCAAATATCCGTCGCGAAACCATCGACAGATTCTGTCCATCAAATCGCGAGGTTCGAGTTTTCCGTGATCCAGCAGAGACGCCAAAAGGCAAAGAGCCTGAGACCCGTCGTCGCTCCAAGTCCCCACGGGAATCCCCAAGTGGGCACGTAGGAAATCCACCGGAGGTTCGATGTCAATTTTTGACAAAGCGGGAATCCGTTGGGGGGGCGCAAATTCGTAGGGAACCCCGACGGCGTCGCCCACCAACAATCCCCAAATCCCCCCTGCGATCTTATCCGTTATTGTCATGCTCAATAAAGCAGCTTGCGGACACGGACAAGCCCCCCCAGGACGAGATGTTCCTTCTCCCCTTCCAAAAGGTTTCGAGGCAGCAAGCCGCTGAAAAACACGATTTTGGATCGCGGGATCTTTGCTTCCCAAACGGAGGATCCGAATTCCCAAGCGACTTCGCGGTCCGAAGTGAAGGAACTCAGGTTGTTGAGCTCCACAATGGAATCTTTGGTACCAGGTTCGTGGCGCAATGAATATTCCTCGGGATCGTGGGTGCCCCGGTAGAGGGTCAACCACCTTGATTCAGGCTTTCGACGAGCCAATTCATACTGGCAAAAGGTGTACAGCAAATCGAGCTGAGCCCCGATGCCGGTGGTCTCGGCTTCCCCGCGCATCCGGTCGCGCAGGTACTTCTCCATCGCCTCGGGATGGTCCGCCAAAATCCCCGAGTGGTAGGTCGGGCGCAACCCGAACCGGCTTTCCACCCAGCTTTTCAACACCGCTCCCGACTCCCCGTTGCTGTCGGCTCCCCACCCGCGCAAAAACCGCAGGTAGCTGTGGCGCAAGCTCGAAACAGAAGTCGTGCCTCCTCCTCCCCACTGCTCGATCTGGAACCGGACGGCGAGGTACTCGTGGAAGGTGGCTCCCCGATCCTCGGGACGCTCGAGGCGGTCCAACAGATCGAACAATCTCCCGGACGACTCGCGCGCGCCAGTAATTTCGATGGGCTGGGGACAATCCTGAAACTCCAGCGAAGCCAAGACCCAGGGGGTAAGATTGCAACGCGAGACGACCGCCGGGTCCATCCTCATGGGAACCTCGGGCTCAAAAGCGGGAACCGCGAGATGGATTCGAAAGTCCTCTCCAAAGAGGGAATCGATCGAATGCCCCGCCAAACCAGCGGGAACGGATGGAGGACCGCCGCGAACACCAAAGGATTGACTCTCTGCCCGCACTCGATGAGGTGTCCTCCCGAAATCGCTGGTCTTGTTTCACCAAAATCATCCCTCCCTCCATTCCACAAAACAGGTTCTATGCAAGAGGCGGGCCGATGTCCTTGGCTCGTTGGCAACAGCCTGCCGAACCAATTGGCAGTGTCGTTTGGACAATTATTGCTAGAACCCAAGAGCCATTGTCAGAAAAGTAGATCCGAAAGGAAATTAACCCTCGCTGTTCGATTGGCACAACCATTGATTAATGGATAGGGCAAGCAAGTTCTGCGGGGTTCGCAGACGACAGATTCCGTCCATAGGGGCGGAAGGAGGACCTATGCGCAAGATCGCGGTTTATGGCAAAGGTGGAATCGGCAAGAGCACCACCACCCAGAATACAGTGGCGGCATTGGCGGAAATGGGCAAGAAGGTCATGGTGGTCGGTTGCGATCCCAAGGCCGACTCGACCCGGCTTCTTCTGGGGGGACTCGCCCAGAAGACAGTTCTTGACACACTTCGCGAAGAGGGCGAGGACGTCGAATTAGCCGACGTCCTCAAGCCCGGCTTCATGGGAACGCTTTGCACCGAATCGGGCGGCCCCGAGCCGGGAGTGGGTTGCGCCGGTCGCGGCATCATCACCAGCATCAACCTGCTCGAGCAGCTGGGTGCCTACGCCGAGAGCCAGGAGTTGGACTACACCTTCTACGACGTGCTGGGCGACGTGGTGTGCGGCGGGTTCGCCATGCCCATCCGCGAAGGCAAGGCGCAGGAAATCTACATCGTGTGTTCGGGCGAGATGATGGCCATGTACGCGGCCAACAACATCTGCAAGGGCATCGTGAAATTCGCCGAGGCCGGCGGCGTGCGCTTGGGCGGCCTGATCTGCAACTCACGCAACACCGACCGCGAAGACGAACTCATCATGGAGCTGGCGCGCAAGCTGGGAACCCAGATGATCCACTTCGTGCCGCGCCACAACGACGTGCAGCGCGCCGAGATCAACAAGAAGACGGTGATCGAGTGGAACGCCGAATGCACCCAGGCCGACCAATACCGCGCCTTGGCGCGAAAGATCGACCAGAACCAGATGTTTGTGATTCCCACTCCGATCGCGATCGAGGAATTGGAATCGCTTTTGATGGAATTTGGATTGGCTGCGTAATTCGAAATTATGGCGCACCTCCCAGAAATTGGGGGAGTGCGCCCGACAAAGGTTTGCCGGATTGGGGAAACTCGGATGCGAGGTGCATCCGTCCCCTAAACTGTCGCGTCCACCCTAAGTGGTCGGTGCGCGAATTCTGGAGGGAGGGTTGCAATGATCGAACAGAGACCTAGTGCCGAGGAAGTCAAGCAGGCTCTGGTGAGCCCCTGGCCCGCCAAGGTCGGCAAGAAGCGCGCACAACAGATCGCCATCAACCAGGTGGCCGAAGATGGAGGAGTCCCCGAGCTGTTGGCCAACGCCCGCACCGCTCCGGGCATCATCAGCCAACGCGGCTGCACCTATGCAGGCTGCAAGGGCGTGATCATGGGTCCCACCCGGGACATCATCAACATCGTTCACGGGCCCATCGGTTGCTCGTTCTACGCCTGGCTCACCCGCCGGAACATGACTCTGCCTCCGACCCCGGAGAGCGAAAACTACATGATGTACGCGTTCTCGACCGACCTGCACGAGAACGAAATCGTGTTCGGGGGCGAGAAGAAGCTCGAGGCCGCCATCCGCGAAGCCTACGAGATGTTCCACCCCAAGGCGATCTCGGTCTTCTCCACCTGTCCGGTGGGATTGATCGGCGACGACGTCCATGCGGTGTCGCGCAAGATGAAGGAAGAACTGGGCATCAACGTTTTTGGCTTCAGTTGCGAAGGCTACAAGGGCGTGTCGCAGAGCGCCGGCCACCACATCGCCAACAACCAGTTGTTCAAGCATGTGGTGGGACTGGACGACGAGATCCGCGGAGAAAAGAAGTTCCGCGTGAATCTTTTGGGCGAATACAACATCGGTGGCGATGCCTTCGAGATCGACGAGCTCTTCAAGCGGTGCGGCTTCGAGCTGGTCGCAACCTTCTCGGGGAACTCGACCTACGGATCCTTCGCCAACTCCCACACCGCCGATCTGAACATGGTCATGTGCCATCGCTCGATCAACTACGTGGCCGAGATGATGGAGAAGAAGTACGGGATTCCTTGGATCAAGGTGAGCTTCGTGTCGGCCAACGGCACCGCGAAGTCGCTTCGCAAGATGGCCGCCTACTTCGAAGACGCGGAACTGATCGCCCGCACCGAGGCCGTGATCGAAGAAGAATTGGCCAAAGCCGAGATCGCGCGCAAAAAGTACGCCGCGCGCACCAAGGGCAAGACCGCCATGCTGTTCGTGGGCGGCAGCCGCGCCCACCATTTCCAGGACTTGTTCAAGGAACTCGAAATGACGGTTCTTGCCGCCGGTTACGAGTTCGCCCACCGCGACGATTACGAGGGTCGCAAGGTGATTTCGAGCATCAAGGTCGACGCCGACAGCCGCAACATCGAGGA
>CAIKAA010000566.1 GCA_903825275.1 uncultured Fibrobacterota bacterium
CGAAGTAAATGAATTTGAAGGGGATGGAGAGGGTTGGACGAGTGTACCCCCCTACGGCCTTGATCGCCTTGACGTAATCCTCCACCGAAGGCGGCTTGCGGAAGGAGGCGTTGAAGAAGGCTGCTCCAGGACGGATGTTGCAAAACTCGGGATCCGACAAGCGATCCAAACCCCAATCGCACATCCGACAGAGTTCTTTGACGAACACTCCAGCCTTGCGAACATCCTTGTTGCCCAAATAAACGAACAGGCCTTTGCGGACATACTTGATCATCCGGGTGACGTTCCCGCCTTCTCCCGCGCCAAAGATGACGCCGGGGCGAGTGATCAAAAGCTTCCGTCCGTTGCCACCTCGTTGCCAAGCGAGATTGATCTTTTCGGCAGCGAGTTTGGAGGCGCCGTAAGGTGTTGCTGGGACCGGTAAGGAACGCTCGTCACGAGCCTTTTCCGAAGGTCCGTAGGGCGAGATGGAGGAAGAAAACAAAATGGTTTGGCAACCGACTTCCTCGGCGAATTTGCACACGTTTTCCGCGCTGAGAAGGTTGGTTTCAAAATATTCCCAAGCTTCATGGCCAGGCTCGCGATGGACCGCCGCGAAATTGGCGATCAGGTCCACTCCCCCCACTCCTAGCTGATCTGGAATTAGATGCCTAAGGTCAATTTGACAAAAAGTGACTTGATCACAGCGCAAGTCCTGGATCAGGGACGCAGAGAAACGAGACTCGTCCAGCGGCACCTGATCGCACAGGACCACACGAACGCCGGACCGTTCCCGCAGCAAATGCTGCGCATAATGGGCACCGACAAAACCGGTGCCACCAAAGATGACGACTCGCATCAGGAGAATGATAGCTACGCAATGTTTCTTTGGTGTCCCTCGCTCGATGGATGTCCTCCTTTGAGGTGGACTTCTGATCAGAATGGGAGACTGCGCACAAGGGAAAACAGGATCCTTTTGCAAAGCAAACCCTTGCAGATCTAACTTTTGGGACAAATGACAACACGAAGTCCATCCCCACTGGTCGCTGATGACGAGATCGATTTGCGCGAGATGTTCCTGGCTTTGTGGGACAAACGCAAGCTGATCGCTTTATGTAGTGCCTCGACATTGGCGATTTCGGCGTTCTACGCCTACGGGATCGCCAAGCCCGTCTTTGAGTCCAGTGCCCTCTTGTTACCCACTCAGACGGCAGCCACCTCCGATCTAGGGGCGGCCGCAGCCCTCCTAGGGGGAAAAAAAAGTGGTTCTGCAGATGTCGACCTTTACCAAAGCCTTTTGACCTCACGCACCGTAATCCACAAGCTTCTTATGGCTCCAGTCAAGAATCTAAGCGACACGGGCAAAGGTCGAATCGAACCCTTGTACAAGGCTATGGGAGTCGACACGACCAAGCTGGGTGCACTGGATGGCGCCGTCGAAGGGTTGTCAAAGTCCGTGACGGTCGGATCCAAGGAAAGCGGCGCTGGCGGCATCCTTGAAATCAAATTTTCTGCGGGGAAGCCCTGGCTAGCCCAGCAAATCGGCAACACCCTGCTCGAGATTGGGCAGGAAGAACTCCGGTTTGTGCGCATCGAGCGTTCTGAGGTGGTCATGTTTCGTTTGAATATTGCCGTTTCCCAAGCGAGGGCAGAATGGGACTCAACTGCCCGTATCCTCACTTGGTACAAGGATCGGAATCGTTCCATCTCTCTTCCCGAACAGGTGCTAGAGCTCTCGCGATTGGAGATGGAAAAGTCCGCCAAGGAACAGAAGTACCTGCTCGCCCGCCGGGAGTACGAAGTGCAGATGCTGGAACGAGCCAAGGCGGCTCCCCCCATGATGATCCTTGATCCTGCCAATTTGCCATATCGAAAGAGCAAGCCCAAGAGGTCCTTGATCTTGGCTTTGGGTCTGATGCTTGGCGCTATGGGAAGTTGTGTGGGTGTCTTGGGTTGGCGTGCTTTGGTGGTTCCGGCTCCGAAGGAGTAGGCCATTGCAAGGATGAACGTTAATGGATCATTGAGTGGATGCCATGCATTTCACGGGTGAAAAGATTGTTTTCAAAGTTTTGCACGAAACAATTCGCGGCGCCAAAATGCCTTATTCATTGAAGCCTTTAATTTAAGTTTTGTCGGAAAGTATTTCTCCATGGAGCCTGCTCTGTATCCCAAATATTTTACCACAACGGTGATTGCAGATAACGGCAATAGCCAAGGCGCAACTTTCAGCAGATATTTCATCTCAGAAATCACGTAATCTTTTCCACTGCCCTCCGCCGCTCCGAAGGTCTCCAAGATCCATTTTTCCCGCGAATAAAATACGCCGTTATCGAAATAGCGCTGGAACTCTTCAATCAAGCTGTAGTCATGGGAATGATAAACCTCGGCATCACCCACATAAACGATCTTCCGTCCCGCCAAAATAGCCCTCGCCCCTGTGAGGGTATCTTCCCCGAAGAGTGTTCCTGTCGGGAACCCTCCCAACTCAAGAAGGGAGTCTCGTCGGTAAGCCGCAAAGGAATTGGAAACGACTGCCGTGCGAAGTCCAAGCTCTGGAATGGAGTCCCTCGATTTGTGACGGGACTGGGCTGGATAATTGAAAAGCCGAGCGTGATACTCGATCGCCCCAGCTTCCGGGCGTGGCAACTGTCTTCCATAGGCGATCACCACTTCGGGATCATCGAAAGCCGCGATGAGCCGAGACATGCTCGCTGCCGAAACCGGGATGGCATCTTGGGTCAGGAATACCACAATCTCGCAGTCGCTGAAGTTTCCGACGGCCATTTGCCGGGTGCCCCCGTGGTCAAACTCGATGCTTGGGATCGTCAACACTTCGTAACCCTTTGTCCGGAAGCGATCCGGGGTACCGTCGGTGCTGCTCGAATCGATGATGAGTGTCCTATGGAACAACGCCTTGACTTGTTCCAAAGCAGGCAACTGTCGATCGATGCTTGATCCTGCGTTGTAGGTGGGAATGCAGAGCGCAACCTTCATGATCTATCTTCCGTTCCTTGGCATACGTTCGTCCGCGCCGACATCGTAACTGGGGCAAAGGTCATTGATGTTTAATCTCCCGCTTTACGCATGAGACAAAAGTTTTCAACCCTTCGAAAAGCCGAAATTGTCCAGCGGTTTCCTTGGCAGCAGATGCCAATTGACCGTATTCTTTCACGTCTCGCAAAAGGCTCGTGATCCGATCCACAGCTTGTTGTACATCCGTCACAAGATACGAGTTCTCCCCGTCTCTGATGTAAAGATCGGGACCTCCACAATGGAACGATACGACGGGTGTTCCCCGTGCCATTGCCTCGAGCGGAGGCAATCCAAAGCCTTCGCGATCACTGGTAAGAAGAAAAATTCGAGCCCGGTCATAACAATCCACGAGTTCCGCATCCCCCTTGGGCTTGCAGGTCGAAAAACCGCGCTGTGCCAAGCGCCCAAGAATTTCCTCGTCTTGCCCGACACAAAGAATCGATGACTTCGGAACCTCGTGCAAGAGCGCGCAGATCTCGTCAAAACGATCCATCCGTTTCCACGGTTCGTGTCGGGGCATGAACATAAGCAAGTAGGGTTGCTTGCCTGGCCGGTCAAGGGATTGGAAAAACGGCTCTGTCGGCCCAATGTTGATCGTTTCCAATGCCCTGAATCCTCGCTGCTCCAGAGATTTCGCCAGATAGTTGTTGGCCGCGACAATGCGATTGGATCGATAGGAAGCTTCGCAAAGACGGTTCAAAATTCCCCCGACGATTCCCGAATACTTGCTTTCGATGTCCTGGACGAAATAGAGAAACGGTTCCTTCCACAAAAGGGAAGCAAGAAGACAAGGGAAATAGGTGACGAAAAAGTTGGCGATCGTCAATCCCCTCCTCAAATACATAGGTAAGATCAAGAGGAAAAGAGCGTAGTCCAAAACCTTGA